>NZ_CP101137.1:6600000-6825000 GCF_028473745.1 Streptomyces sp. M92 | reverse complement strand
GTGGATGCCTTGGCACCAGGAACCGATGAAGGACGTGGGAGGCCACGATAGGCCCCGGGGAGTCGTCAACCAGGCTTTGATCCGGGGGTGTCCGAATGGGGAAACCCGGCAGTCGTCATGGGCTGTCACCCGCTGCTGAACACATAGGCAGTGTGGAGGGAACGCGGGGAAGTGAAACATCTCAGTACCCGCAGGAAGAGAAAACAACCGTGATTCCGGGAGTAGTGGCGAGCGAAACTGGATGAGGCCAAACCGTATACGTGTGAGACCCGGCAGGGGTTGCGTGTGCGGGGTTGTGGGATCTCTCTTCTACGGTCTGCCGGCCGTAGGGCGAGTCAGAAACCGTTGATGTAGGCGAAGGACATGCGAAAGGTCCGGCGTAGAGGGTAAGACCCCCGTAGTCGAAACGTCAGCGGCTTGCTTGAGAGACACCCAAGTAGCACGGGGCCCGAGAAATCCCGTGTGAATCTGGCGGGACCACCCGCTAAGCCTAAATATTCCCTGGTGACCGATAGCGGATAGTACCGTGAGGGAATGGTGAAAAGTACCGCGGGAGCGGAGTGAAATAGTACCTGAAACCGTGTGCCTACAAGCCGTGGGAGCGTCGCGCAAGGACTTGTCCTTGCGTCGTGACTGCGTGCCTTTTGAAGAATGAGCCTGCGAGTTTGCGGTGTGTTGCGAGGTTAACCCGTTGTGGGGTAGCCGTAGCGAAAGCGAGTCCGAACAGGGCGGTTGAGTAGCACGCTCAAGACCCGAAGCGGAGTGATCTAGCCATGGGCAGGTTGAAGCGGAGGTAAGACTTCGTGGAGGACCGAACCCACCAGGGTTGAAAACCTGGGGGATGACCTGTGGTTAGGGGTGAAAGGCCAATCAAACTCCGTGATAGCTGGTTCTCCCCGAAATGCATTTAGGTGCAGCGTCGTGTGTTTCTTGCCGGAGGTAGAGCACTGGATAGGCGATGGGCCCTACCGGGTTACTGACCTTAGCCAAACTCCGAATGCCGGTAAGTGAGAGCGCGGCAGTGAGACTGTGGGGGATAAGCTCCATGGTCGAGAGGGAAACAGCCCAGAGCATCGACTAAGGCCCCTAAGCGTACGCTAAGTGGGAAAGGATGTGGAGTCGCACAGACAACCAGGAGGTTGGCTTAGAAGCAGCCACCCTTGAAAGAGTGCGTAATAGCTCACTGGTCTAGTGATTCCGCGCCGACAATGTAGCGGGGCTCAAGCGTACCGCCGAAGTCGTGTCATTGCAGCATGACGGCTAACGCCGGCTGTGATGGGTAGGGGAGCGTCGTGTGCCGGGTGAAGCAGCCGCGTAAGCGAGTTGTGGACGGTTCACGAGTGAGAATGCAGGCATGAGTAGCGATACAAACGTGAGAAACGTTTGCGCCGATTGACTAAGGGTTCCTGGGTCAAGCTGATCTGCCCAGGGTAAGTCGGGACCTAAGGCGAGGCCGACAGGCGTAGTCGATGGATAACCGGTTGATATTCCGGTACCCGCTGTGAAGCGTCAAACATCGAGCATCGTGATGCTAAGGCCGTGAAGCCGCCCTGGATCCTTCGGGTGAAGGGGAGTGGTGGAGCCGCTGAACCAAGCGGTTAGTAGGTGAGTGATGGGGTGACGCAGGAAGGTAGTCCATCCCGGGCGGTGGTTGTCCCGGGGTAAGGGTGTAGCCCGTCATCTAGGTAAATCCGGGTGACATGAGGGTGAGACCTGATGCCGAGCCGATTGTGGTGAAGTGGATGATCCTATGCTGTCGAGAAAAGCCTCTAGCGAGTTTCATGGCGGCCCGTACCCTAAACCGACTCAGGTGGTCAGGTAGAGAATACCGAGGCGTTCGGGTGAACTATGGTTAAGGAACTCGGCAAAATGCCCCCGTAACTTCGGGAGAAGGGGGGCCACACCTGGTGATGATCTTTACGGTCTGAGCTGGGGGTGGCCGCAGAGACCAGCGAGAAGCGACTGTTTACTAAAAACACAGGTCCGTGCGAAGCCGTAAGGCGATGTATACGGACTGACGCCTGCCCGGTGCTGGAACGTTAAGGGGACCGGTTAGCTTGGATTCGTCCAGGCGAAGCTGAGAACTTAAGCGCCAGTAAACGGCGGTGGTAACTATAACCATCCTAAGGTAGCGAAATTCCTTGTCGGGTAAGTTCCGACCTGCACGAATGGCGTAACGACTTCTCGACTGTCTCAACCATAGGCCCGGTGAAATTGCACTACGAGTAAAGATGCTCGTTTCGCGCAGCAGGACGGAAAGACCCCGGGACCTTTACTACAGTTTGATATTGGTGTTCGGTTCGGCTTGTGTAGGATAGCTGGGAGACTTTGAAGCTCGCACGCCAGTGTGGGTGGAGTCGTCGTTGAAATACCAGTCTGGTCGTGCTGGATGTCTAACCTGGGTCCGTGATCCGGATCAGGGACAGTGTCTGATGGGTAGTTTAACTGGGGCGGTTGCCTCCTAAAGAGTAACGGAGGCGCCCAAAGGTTCCCTCAGCCTGGTTGGCAATCAGGTGTTGAGTGTAAGTGCACAAGGGAGCTTGACTGTGAGACCGACGGGTCGAGCAGGGACGAAAGTCGGGACTAGTGATCCGGCGGTGGCTTGTGGAAGCGCCGTCGCTCAACGGATAAAAGGTACCCCGGGGATAACAGGCTGATCTTCCCCAAGAGTCCATATCGACGGGATGGTTTGGCACCTCGATGTCGGCTCGTCGCATCCTGGGGCTGGAGTCGGTCCCAAGGGTTGGGCTGTTCGCCCATTAAAGCGGTACGCGAGCTGGGTTTAGAACGTCGTGAGACAGTTCGGTCCCTATCCGCTGTGCGCGTAGGAGTCTTGAGAAGGGCTGTCCCTAGTACGAGAGGACCGGGACGGACGAACCTCTGGTGTGCCAGTTGTTCTGCCAAGGGCATGGCTGGTTGGCTACGTTCGGGAGGGATAACCGCTGAAAGCATCTAAGCGGGAAGCCTGCTTCGAGATGAGGACTCCCACCCACTTGATGGGGTAAGGCTCCCAGTAGACGACTGGGTTGATAGGCCAGATATGGAAGCGCCGTAAGGTGTGGAGTTGACTGGTACTAATAGGCCGAGGGCTTGTCCTCAGTTGCTCGCGTCCACTGTGTTGGTTCTGAAACCACGAACAACCCCACGCTCGTCACAGGCGTGGTGCGGTTGAGAGTTTCATAGTGTTTCGGTGGTCATAGCGTAGGGGAAACGCCCGGTTACATTCCGAACCCGGAAGCTAAGCCTTACAGCGCCGATGGTACTGCAGGGGGACCCTGTGGGAGAGTAGGACGCCGCCGAACTCCTCTTAGAGCTCCGGCTCTTGGGCACACAGCCCAAGAGCCGGAGCTTTTTTGCGTTGAGGTAAGGTCAGGGGGCATCATTGGCTCGTTTCATCCCAGGAGGCCCCCGCGTGGAGGTCCAGGAGACCCGCGTGCAGACCGACCGGGTCCTCACCATCCCGAACATCCTCAGCATGGCGCGTCTCGCCGGCGTACCTCTGTTCCTGTGGCTGATCCTCAGGCCCGAGTTCGGGGGCCCGCAGAGCGACGGCTGGGCGCTGTTGGTCCTGGCCCTGAGTGGGGTCAGTGACTACCTGGACGGGAAGCTCGCGCGGCGCTGGAACCAGATCAGCAGCCTCGGACGGCTCCTGGACCCCGCGGCTGACCGGCTCTACATCCTGTCGACCTTGGTGGGACTCACGTGGCGGGAGATTCTTCCGCTCTGGTTGACCCTTGTACTGCTTGCCCGCGAAGCGGTCCTGCTCGTGATGGTCGGCATCCTGCGCCGGCACGGCTATCCGCCGCCGCAGGTGAACTTCCTGGGGAAGGCCGCCACCTTCAACCTCATGTACGCCTTCCCCTTGCTTCTGCTCAGTGACGGGAGCGGATGGATCGCGTCACTCGCTGCCGTTTTCGGATGGGCGTTCGCCGGATGGGGTACAACCCTGTATTGGTGGGCAGGTGTTCTCTACGTGGTGCAGGTCCGCCGCTTGGTCCGTGCGGACGCCACGGCCGATTGAACTCGTTCGCCGATTGTGCGGCACTGACGCCGGATGGCCCGCGCTGCAAAAGTGCGGGACCCTGGACGGGTGAAGTCGGTCAATCCGTCGTCTCTTGAGGAGGACGCTTCCGACATGAAGGCCGTCGTGATGGCTGGGGGCGAGGGCACGCGTCTTCGCCCGATGACCTCGAGCATGCCCAAGCCGCTCCTGCCGGTAGCCAACCGGCCGATCATGGAGCACGTTCTGCGGCTGCTGAAAAGGCACGGGCTCAACGAAACCGTCGTCACCGTGCAGTTCCTGGCCTCGCTGGTCAAGAACTACTTCGGCGACGGTGAGGAGCTCGGGATGGAGCTCACCTATGCCAATGAGGAGAAGCCACTCGGTACCGCCGGAAGCGTCAAGAACGCCGAAGAGGCGTTGAAGGACGATGCCTTCCTCGTTATTTCCGGCGATGCCCTGACTGACTTCGACCTCACCGACCTGATCAATTTCCACAAGGAAAAGGGTGCGCTCGTCACCGTGTGTCTGACACGCGTGCCCAATCCACTGGAATTCGGTATCACCATCGTCGACGACGAGGGCAAGGTCGAGCGGTTCCTGGAGAAGCCGACCTGGGGCCAGGTCTTCTCGGACACCGTGAACACCGGCATCTACGTCATGGAGCCCGAGGTGTTCGACTACGTCGACCCCGACGTGCCCGTGGACTGGTCCGGTGACGTCTTCCCGCAGCTGATGAAGGAGGGCAAGCCGGTCTACGGCTATGTCGCCGAGGGCTACTGGGAGGACGTGGGCACGCACGAGAGCTACGTGAAGGCCCAGGCGGACGTCCTGGAGCGCAAGGTCGACGTCGACATCGACGGCTTCGAGATCTCGCCCGGAGTATGGGTGGCAGAAGGCGCGGAGGTGCATCCCGACGCTGTGCTCCGAGGGCCCCTCTACGTCGGCGACTACGCCAAGGTGGAGGCCGGAGCCGAAATCCGGGAGCACACCGTCGTCGGCTCGAACGTCGTCGTCAAGAGCGGTGCCTTCCTGCACAAGGCGGTGGTGGCCGACAACGTGTATGTCGGCCCGCACAGCAACCTGCGAGGCTGCGTCGTCGGCAAGAACACCGACATCATGCGCGCCGCGCGGATCGAGGACGGCGCGGTCATCGGAGACGAGTGCCTGGTCGGTGAAGAATCGATCATCCAGGGCAACGTCCGCGTCTATCCGTTCAAGACCATCGAGGCCGGTGCCTTCGTCAACACGTCGGTCATCTGGGAGTCGCGGGGCCAGGCGCATCTCTTCGGTGCTCGCGGGGTCTCCGGCATCCTGAACGTGGAGATCACACCGGAGCTGGCCGTCCGGCTGGCCGGTGCCTACGCGACGACTCTCAAGAAGGGGTCCACCGTCACCACGGCCCGCGACCACTCCCGTGGTGCGCGTGCGCTGAAGCGGGCGGTGATCTCCGCGCTCCAGGCCAGCGCCATCGACGTACGGGACCTGGAGAACGTACCGCTGCCCGTCGCGAGGCAGCAGACCGCGCGAGGCAGCGCCGGCGGCATCATGATCAGGACCACGCCAGGCGTGCCGGACTCCGTGGACATCATGTTCTTCGACGGGCAAGGCGCCGACCTGTCGCAGGGCAGCCAGCGGAAGCTGGACCGGGTGTTCGCGCGACAGGAGTACCGGCGGGCGTTCCCCGGAGAGATCGGTGACCTGCACTTCCCGTCCAGTGTCTTCGACTCGTACACCGGGTCGCTGCTGCGCAACGTGGACATCACCGGGATCGCGGATTCCGGGCTCAAGGTGGTCGTCGACGCCTCCAACGGCAGTGCGGGACTGGTCCTGCCGAGCCTCCTCGGGAAGCTGGGTGTCGACTCGCTGACCATCAACCCGGGCCTCGACGAGTCCAGGCCCACCGAGTCCGCCGACATGCGGCGCTCGGGGCTGGTGCGCCTCGGGGAGATCGTGGCCTCCTCGCGGGCGGCGTTCGGTGTGCGGTTCGACCCGGTCGGTGAACGGTTGTCGCTCGTCGACGAGAAGGGCCGCATCATCGAGGACGACCGGGCACTGCTGGTGATGCTCGACCTGATCGCGGCCGAGCGGCGCAGCGGACGGGTGGCGCTGCCGGTGACGACCACCAGGATCGCCGAGCAGGTGGCCGCCTACCACGGCACCCAGGTCGAGTGGACGACCACTTCCCCCGACGACCTGACGCGGGTCGGGGGCGAGGACGGGACGATCTTCGGCGGCGACGGCAAGGGCGGCTTCATCGTTCCGGAGTTCAGCAGCGTCTACGACGGTACGGCCGCCTTCGTGCGGCTGATCGGTCTGGTGGCGCGGACACAGCTCACACTGAGCCAGATCGACGCGCGGATCCCGCGCGCCCACGTCCTCAAGCGCGACCTGGCGACCCCGTGGGCGGTCAAGGGCCTGGTGATGCGGCGGGTCGTCGAGGCGGCCGGAGAGCGTTTCGTGGACACCACCGACGGTGTGCGCGTCGTGGAGACGGACGGGCGCTGGGTGATGGTGCTTCCCGACCCGGCGGAGGCCGTCACCCACCTGTGGGCGGAGGGTCCCGACGACGCCTCCGCGCAGGCCCTGCTCGACGAGTGGTCCGCCGTTGTGGACAGCGCGGGCCGCTAGGAACACACCGCACGCGTGCGTGCCGGACAACTGTCCCCAAGGGGGCCTGTCCGGCACGCCGGTGGGGCCGTTCGGAGGTAGTGGCCGGGGCGTGCGACGATGTGCGGCATGCCGCAGCAACCCCCCGTTCGGAGCACAACCACGCGGCCCGCGCGTCCGGACGCGTCCATGTCCCTGCTCACCAACGTCATGGACCACAGCCTCGACGACGGGTACGCCGAGGCCGCCGCGCGGAAGAAGGCCGAGGGTGACGGCGGCCTTCCCAAGACCCTCCGCGCCAAGCTCGGTCTGGCCACCGGCCTGGTGCTGGCGGCGCTGGTCGTGACGGTCGGTGCCGCCCAGGCAAGGGTCGCCGCTCCCGCCCTCGCCAAGGAGCGCGAAGAGCTCATCGACCGCATCGAGGAGGAGACCTCCGCGGCCGACGAGCTCGAGGAGAGCATCGAGGAGCTGCGCGGCGACGTGAGCGCCCGGCAGCGCGAAGCGCTCGAGAAGAACGGCGACAGTGACCGGTCCGACCTGGTCGGGGTCCTGTCGGGCGCCGTCGCGGTGCACGGCCCCGGGGTGAAGCTCGTGGTGGACGACGCCAAGGACGCCGGCACCGGGGGAGACGGGCAGCCGCGCGGCACCTCCGGATTCGCCGACACGGGCCGGGTGCGCGACCGGGACATGCAGCGCGTGGTGAACGGGCTGTGGGAGTCGGGAGCCGAGGCGATCTCCATCAACGGCCAGCGCCTGACGGCGCTGTCGGCGATCAGGGCCGCCGGTGACGCGATCCTGGTCGACAACAGGCCGCTGGTACCGCCGTACACGGCGCGCGCGGTGGGAGACGGCGGACGGCTCCGCAGCCGGTTCCAGGACAGCGCCGATTGGTTCTACCTGCAGGCCCTGCACGAGAACTACGGAATCCGGACCGCCATCTCCGTCGCGGACGACCTCCGGCTGCCGGCCGCGTCGAGCGTGACCGTACGTACAGCACAGCCGATAACCGAGAAGGGCACATCGTGATCGCCGTACTGGGCCTCGTCGTGGGAGTCGTGGCCGGCCTGTTGGTCCGGCCGGAGGTCCCGGCGGCCGTCGAGCCGTATCTGCCGATCGCCGTCGTGGCGGCGCTCGACGCCGTCTTCGGTGGTCTGCGGGCCATGCTCGACGGCATCTTCGACGACAAGGTCTTCGTCGTGTCGTTCCTGTCGAACGTCGTCGTCGCCGCGCTGATCGTGTTTCTCGGCGACAAGCTGGGCGTCGGGGCCCAGCTCTCCACCGGTGTCGTGGTGGTCCTCGGCATCCGCATCTTCTCCAACGCCGCGGCGATCCGCCGCCACGTGTTCCGGGCGTGAGGCCGATGAGCGACCAGGGCGACCAGCGGGACCAGCGGGCGAGTGGCCTGCGCAAGGAACTGCCCGACGAGGTGCCTTCGAAGGCCCCGGCGGAGGCGGACGCCCCGGCCAGTGACGGCCCGGAGTCCACCGGCAGCCCGGACGGGAGCCCGCAGGGACCGCGACGGCCCGGACTGACCGGCAGGCAGCGGCTGGTCAAGGGCCTGTGGCCGCCGCGTCTCACGCGGGCGCAACTGATCGTGGCTCTTCTCCTGTTCGGCCTCGGATTCGGCCTCGCGGTCCAGGTGGCCTCGAACAGTGAGGGCGACAGCGCGCTGCGCGGCGCGCGGCAGGAGGATCTGGTCCGCATCCTCGATGAACTGGACGACCGCAGTCAGCGTCTAGAAGACGAGAAGCAAGGTCTCGTAAAGCAGCGCGACGAGCTGGAGAACAGCTCCGACCAGGCGGAGGAGGCCCGTAAGCAGACGCTCGAAAGGGAGCGGCAACTCGGCGTCCTCGCGGGCACCGTGGCCGCGCAGGGGCCTGGTATCACGGTGACGATCGAGGACGCGAAGGGCGCGGTCGAGGCGGACATGCTGCTCGACGCCATCCAGGAGCTGCGCGCGGCGGGGGCGGAGGCGATCCAGGTGAACGGTGTGCGGGTGGTCGCCGACACGTACCTCACGGACACCGACGATTCCGTGAGCGTCGACGGGAACAAGATCAACGCGCCCTATCGTTTCCAGGTCATCGGCAAGCCGCAGGACCTCGAACCGGCTCTCAACATTCCTGGAGGAGTGGTGCAGACTCTGGAGAAGGAACAGGCCACCGTTACTGTTGAGCGGTCGAGCAAGATCGTCGTGGACGCCTTGCGAGCGGCGAAGCGGCCTGACTACGCTCGGTCGTCCTCCCAGTGAACCGGCGGTGCATGGGGGGCATCCGGCCAGGGCATGAGGTTGCGGGGGGTCGGCGCACCGATTGGGTGGTGCGTGGTGGAAACTGTCTGGTGGAGACGGACGTTGTGAAGGTGTCCGGGTCGGCCAGTACGGTCAGTCAGGGTTCGTCCTGCCCCACGGGCGGGTCTGTTTCGGTCAAGGGGAATCGCCCGTGAAGTTGTTTGCGAAGTTGTTCGGCAAGAGTGCGCGAGAGGGCCGCGAGAACGCGACCGCTCGCCATCGGGCACAGCCTGACGCGGAGGACGGGCGCCCGATGTTCCGGGACCAGGTGGCTGGTCCGGGCGGTGACGTCTCCGGTGGTCAGGGCGCGCCGTCTGTTGACCCTGCCCAGTCCGGCGGCATAGGTTTCGGCCAACCGTCAGCCTCAGGTACGGGCGGAGGGTTCGCGTCCGGCCCGTACGCGTCGAACGCCCCGGCGGGGCAGCCGCGGCAGGAGGATCCGTCCATGTCGGCCCTGGTCTGCACGAGGTGCGGTAACCGCAACGCGGAGAACAGCCGGTTCTGCTCCAACTGCGGAGCGCCGCTGCGCCCGGGTGCCGTCCCGGAGCGGGCGTCCGAGACGACCTCCACGATCTCCATCTCGGGGCTCGAGGCGTACGACGCCGAGGTCACCGGCCAGACCGCGATGCCGTCGCTCTCGCCCGAGGCGCAGGCCGCCGTGGACGCGCTGCCGCTCGGCTCCGCCCTCCTGGTCGTGCGCCGTGGCCCGAACTCGGGCAGCCGCTTCCTGCTGGACGGCGAGCTGACCACCGCGGGGCGTCACCCGCAGAGCGACATCTTCCTGGACGACGTGACGGTCTCGCGCCGGCACGTGGAGTTCCGCCGCGGCCACGACGGCTCGTTCACGGTCGCCGACGTCGGCAGCCTGAACGGTACGTACGTCAACCGCGAGCGCATCGACCAGGTCGCCCTGTCGAACGGTGACGAGGTGCAGATCGGCAAGTACCGGCTGGTCTTCTACGCGAGCCAGCGGGGCTACTGACCGCCCCCGGGCCATCGCCCGGGGAACCTCCAGGGAAGGTCCATGCTTCAAACACCGAGCGGTGGTGCCGACCACGGCACCACCGCCACGGACAGTGGGCTGATGAGCATCGGCGCGGTGCTGAACGCGCTGCGCGACGAGTTCCCCGACATCACCATCTCCAAGATCCGTTTTCTGGAGTCGGAAGGGCTCGTCGAGCCGCGGCGGACCCCGGCCGGGTACCGCAAGTTCAGCGCGCACGACGTCGAGCGTCTCGGGCACGTGCTGCGCATGCAGCGGGACCACTATCTGCCGCTGAAGGTGATCCGCGAGCACCTGGACGCCATGGAGCGCGGCGAGGCCGTCCCGCTGCCGACACTGGGCCGACAGCGGGACGGAGAGCCGGCGCCGGAGCCCGCAGAGGGGTCCGCGGCGGTCCGGATCGGCCGGGAGGAACTGCTCGCCGCGGCCGGTATCGGCGAGCAGGAGCTGAAGGAGTGGGAGTCGTACGGACTCGTCGCCCCGCTCTCCGACGGTGCCTACGACGCCGAGACGGTGACCGTGGCATCGCTGGTGGTCCAGCTGGGCCGGTACGGCATCGAGCCGCGCCACCTGCGGGTGATGAAGGCCGCCGCCGACCGGGAGGCCGGTCTCGTGGACCAGGTCGTGGCACCGCTGAAGCGGCACCGCAATCCGCAGACCAGGGCGCACGCCGAGGCCCGTACCAAAGAGCTGGCGGGGCTGGCGGTGAAGCTGCACGCGGCGCTGGTCCAGACCGCTCTGGGCGTACGGCTGCCCTGACCGGGCCGACGGCCCGCCCGGCAGGAGGCCCGATCCGCAGCCCGGTTCGCGACGGCCCTCGTCCCGGCCCACAACCCGGATCGCCCACCCGATCCCGGCCCGACTACCCAAATGTCCCGGGTACGGCCTAGGGTTGCTGTGTGAACGAGCTCGATGTCGTAGGTGTCCGGGTCGAGATGCCCTCCAACCAACCGATCGTGCTGCTGCGCGAGGTGGGAGGCGAACGCTACCTCCCCATCTGGATCGGGCCGGGGGAGGCGACGGCGATCGCCTTCGCACAGCAGGGCATGGCTCCCGCACGCCCGCTGACCCACGACCTGTTCAAGGACGTGCTGGAAGCCGTGGGCCAGGAGCTCACGGAAGTGCGCATCACGGACCTGCGCGACTCCGTCTTCTACGCCGAACTGGTCTTCGCGAGCGGCGTCGAGGTGAGTGCCCGGCCGTCCGACGCGATAGCGCTGGCGCTGCGCACCGGGACGCCGATCTACGGCAGCGACACCGTCCTCGACGACGCGGGTATCGCCATCCCGGACGAGCAGGAGGACGAGGTGGAGAAGTTCCGCGAGTTCCTCGACCAGATCTCGCCGGAGGACTTTGGAACCAGCAATCAGTGAACCGCGCGGGTGAGGTGCCCCGACGCGGCGCACGGCCCTCGCCGGGCACATTCGGCTAGCCTTTCCCCGCGATCGGGTACGGGAAACCACTCTTAGGGTGATTATCACTCGGCGTGGCGAGTGTGGCGATCGTTGACGCACCCTTGGTGACTGCCTACCGTCGAGGAGGCAGGTCAAGGACGGAGGTCGGCGTGAGAATCAGCGGCGACGGTACGGCCGGGGGCGGTTCCGGGCACGGCCTCGGGGCAAGCGGTCCGTACCCTCCCCCGGGCTCCCGGCTCCGTGCGGGCGGGGCCTACCCGCAGCACGGTGGCGTGGCCGACCCGGCCCCGCAGCGACCGGCTGCGGTGCCGAGCAGCGGAGGGGCGACGTCCATGGCGTCCGAGCAGATCGGCTACCGGGGGCCGACGGCCTGCGCGGCCGCGGGCATCACCTACCGGCAGCTCGACTACTGGGCCCGCACCGGCCTCGTCGAGCCCAGTGTGAGACCGGCGCACGGCTCCGGGACCCAGCGCCTGTACAGCTTCCGAGACGTGGTCGTGCTGAAGATCGTCAAGCGCTTCCTCGACACCGGTGTCTCCCTGCAGAACATCCGCACCGCCGTGCAGCACCTCAGGGAACGCGGCTTCCGTGACCTGGAGCGGATGACACTGATGAGCGACGGCGCAACGGTCCACGAGTGCACCTCGCCCGACGAGGTGCACGCCCTGCTCCAGGGAGGCCAGGGCGTCTTCGGCATCGCCGTCGGCGTGGTCTGGCGGGACGTGGAGAGCGCGCTCTCCCAGTTGCACGGCGAGCGGATCGACACGGGCGAGACCCTGGTCGGGCACAATCCCGCCGACGAGCTGGCGCGGCGGCGCAACCGGGCCGTCTGAGCACTCCCGCACGCCGACGGGGCATTGTCAGTGGTGTGAGGCACCATCGGACATGTGAGAGCCGCGCCCACGATCCTGCATCTCGACATGGACGCCTTCTTCGCCTCGGTGGAGCAGGCGTCCAAACCGAGTCTGCGCGGGAAGGCCGTGGTCGTGGGAGGCCTGGGACCGCGCGGAGTGGTGGCCACCGCGTCGTACGAGGCGCGGGTCTTCGGCGTCCACTCGGCGATGCCCATGGGGCAGGCCCGGCGCCTGGCCCCCAACGCCGCGTACCTCGTCCCGCGCTTCGAGCTGTACCGGTCGATCAGCGAGCAGGTGATGCGGCTCCTGCGGGCGCTGTCGCCGCTGGTGGAGCCGCTGAGCCTGGACGAGGCGTTCGTGGACCTGGAGGCCGGCGGCGCGGCCCGGGACGAGGACTCCGCTCGGCTGGCGGGGGCGAGGCTCCGTGCGGACATCCGCGCCGTCACCGGTCTCACGGGGTCGGTGGGGCTGGCCGCCTCCAAGATGCTCGCCAAGATCGCCTCGGAGGAGGCCAAGCCGGACGGGCTGGTCCTGATCCCGCCGGGCACGGAGCGGGCCATGCTGGAGCCGATGTCCGTGCGGACACTGCCCGGGGTGGGACCGGCCACCGGCGACCACCTGCGGCGGGCCGGCATCACCACGGTCGGCGAGCTCGCCGAGGCGGGCGAGGACGAGCTCGTACGGCTGCTGGGCAAGGCGCACGGGCACGCGCTGTACGCGATGGCGCTGGCGCGTGACGATCGGCCCGTGGTGGCCGAGCGGGAGACCAAGTCGGTGTCGGTCGAGGACACCTACGACATCGACATCCATGACCGGACCCGGGTCGGCATGGAGGTGCGGCGGCTGGCGGACCGGTGTGTGCGCCGACTGCGCGGCTCCGGACTGTCCGGCCGGACCATCGTCCTCAAGGTGCGCAGGTACGACTTCTCCACGCTGACCCGCTCGGAGACCCTGCGCGGGCCGACGGACGACCCCGCGGTGGTGCGGGAGGCGGCGGCCCGGCTGCTGGACCTGGTGGACACCACGGGCGGCGTACGGCTGCTCGGGGTCGGCGTCAGCGGCCTCGCCGACTACACCCAGGAGGACCTGTTCGCGCAGGCGGCGGGAGACCGGCCCGAAGAACCCGCCGAGGAGCCCGAGGCCGAGCCCGCCGAGGAGCACCGTCCGGCACCCGGTGAGCGCCGGTGGCCGGCGGGGCACGACGTGCGGCACACGCAGTACGGGCACGGGTGGGTGCAGGGCAGCGGTCTGGGGCGGGTCACGGTGCGCTTCGAGACGCCGTACTCGGGGACCGGCCGGGTGCGGACCTTCCCGGTGGACGATCCGGATCTGGCGCCGGCGGACCCGCTGCCGCTGGTCCCGCCGGTCACGCGAAGACCCGGGAACGCCGGACGGCCGGGGCCGGTGGAAGCCGGCGCGGAGACCGGCCCGGGTTCGGAAGCGGAGACCGGCCCGGGCTCCGGCGCGGGAAATCACCCGGGTTCCGGCGCCGTGACCGGCTCGAGCCCCGACGCGGGGGGCAGCGCGGGTGCGGGCGCCGGTGCGGAGCTTGGTCCGGGTCCGGGCGCCGGGGGTGGGCCGGTGGGGCCCGTGCGGATGGCCTCCGGCTGACGGCGGCTGCCTGACGGCGGCTGCCTGACGGCGGGTGCCGCAAGGCGGTGGGACGGAAGGGGCCGTCAGGCGTCCTCCTTGTCCTGACCGGCCAGCTTGCCGAAGTTGTGGTCGGGCGGCGGGGGAGGAGCGGCGACGTCGAGGCCGTAGTGGTGGTAGAGCTGCAGTTCCTGTTCCGGGGAGAGGTGGCGGCCGACGCCGAAGTCGGGCGCTTCCTTGATCAGAGCCCGGTCGAAGGGCACGCGCAGTGTCCCGTCCACCAGCTCACTCGGCTCCAGGGGCACGAAGGCGTCCCTGCTGAACAGTCCGGTGCGTATGGCCGCCCACTCGGGAACGCCGGTGGCGTCGTCGAGGTAGACCTCGTCGACGGTGCCGATCCGGGTGCCGTTGCGGTCGAACGCCTTGCGGCCGATCAGGTTGCGCGGGTCTATCTCGGTACGCACGGGCCCTCCACATGGTCGTTCCCGGGTCGTGCACCAGCCGACCCGCCAGCCGCCGAAATCATCCGTAGTACTACGAAAGAGCACATAGAGGCGGTCGGCCACTCGAAGGTCCGTGCGGCGGCCTCGCTGGTACGCTGACAGCGGCTGCTGACCCCGTGCGGGAGAGTCCTCCGGACATCACCGGAGGCGCCGAAGGAGCAAATCCTCCCCGGAATCTCTCAGGCTCACGTACCGCACGGACGAGGTCACTCTGGAAAGCAGAGCGGGTGTCGACGGCTTCCGCTCTCACCGACGGTGAAAGCCGGGAGGGCCCTCGGGCCCGCCTGGTGAAGCTCTCAGGTCGAGATGACAGAGGGGGAGGCCGTCCGGGTACCCGCGCCGTGGTGCCCCTCGAAGGTCGTCAGACCAGGAGGCCTCCGCAATGACCGCCCATCGCACCCCGCTCACCGAACTCGAACAGGCACTGCCGTTCGAGCAGCGCCACATCGGCCCCGACCACGAGGCCCGGGCCAAGATGCTCGCGCAGGTCGGTTACGGTTCGCTCGACGAGCTGACGGCCGCCGCGGTGCCGGATGTGATCAAGAACGCCGAAGCGCTGGACCTGCCCGGTGCCCGCTCCGAGGCCGAGGTGCTGGGCGAGCTGCGCTCGCTGGCAGACCGCAACCAGGTCCTCGACTCCATGATCGGTCTCGGCTACTACGGCACCTTCACCCCGCCGGTGATCCTGCGCAACGTCATGGAGAACCCGGCCTGGTACACCGCGTACACGCCGTACCAGCCGGAGATCTCCCAGGGCCGCCTGGAGGCCCTGCTGAACTTCCAGACGATGGTCGCCGACCTGACCGGCCTGCCCACCTCCGGCGCCTCGCTGCTGGACGAGGGCACCGCCGCCGCCGAGGCGATGGCCCTGTCCCGGCGCATGGGCAAGAACAAGAAGGGCCTGTTCCTGGTCGACGCGGACGCCCTGCCGCAGACCATTGCCGTCATCCAGACCCGCGCCGAGCCGACCGGCGTCGAGGTCGTCGTCGCCGACCTGAGCGACGGCATCCCCGCCGAGGTCGCCGAGCGCGAGATCAACGGCGTCCTGATCCAGTACCCGGGCGCCTCCGGAGCCGTACGCGACATCAAGCCGGTGATCGACCGGGCGCACGAGCTCGGCGCCCTCGTCACCGTCGCCGCCGACCTGCTCGCCCTCACGCTGCTCACCTCGCCCGGCGAACTGGGCGCGGACATCGCCGTCGGTACGACACAGCGCTTCGGTGTGCCGATGGGCTTCGGCGGGCCGCACGCCGGCTACATGGCCGTGCACGAGAAGTTCGCCCGCAGCCTGCCCGGCCGCCTGGTCGGCGTCTCCGTGGACGCGGACGGCAACAAGGCCTACCGTCTCGCCCTGCAGACCCGCGAGCAGCACATCCGCCGCGAGAAGGCCACCAGCAACATCTGCACCGCGCAGGTGCTGCTCGCCGTCATGGCCGGTATGTACGCCGTCTACCACGGTCCCGAGGGACTGCGGGCCATCGCGCGCCGCACCCACCGCTACGCCTCGATCACCGCCGCGGGCCTCGCGGCCGGCGGTGTCGGGATCGTGCACGGCGCCTACTTCGACACGGTCACCGCGCGGGTGCCCGGCCGGGCCGACGCGATCGTCCACGCCGCCCGCGAGAACGGCGTCAACCTGCGCCTCGTCGACGCCGACCACGTGTCCTTCGCCTGCGACGAGACCACCACCCGTGCGCAGGTCGGCGGCGTGTGGAACGCCTTCGGCGTCGAGGGCGACATCGAGGCGCTGGACGCGGACACCGAGGAGACGCTGCCCGAGGCGCTGCTGCGCACCGACGACTTCCTCACCCACCCGGTCTTCCACCAGCACCGCTCCGAGACGGCGATGCTGCGCTACCTGCGCCGCCTCGCCGACCGCGACTACGCGCTGGACCGCGGCATGATCCCGCTGGGCTCCTGCACCATGAAGCTCAACGCGACCACCGAGATGGAGCCGGTCACCTGGTCCGAGTTCGGAGCGCTGCACCCCTTCGCGCCCGCCGAGCAGGCGCAGGGCTACCTGACGCTCATCCGTGAGCTGGAGGAGCGGCTCGCCGAGGTCACCGGCTACGACAAGGTCTCGCTCCAGCCGAACGCCGGATCGCAGGGCGAGTTCGCCGGCCTGCTCGCCGTACGCGGTTACCACCGGGCCAACGGCGACGAGCAGCGCACCGTCTGCCTCATCCCGTCCTCCGCGCACGGCACCAACGCCGCCAGCGCCGTGATGGCCGGCATGAAGGTCGTCGTCGTCAAGACCGCCGAGGACGGCGAGATCGACGTCGAGGACCTGCGCGCCAAGATCGAGAAGCACCGCGACGAACTGGCCGTGCTGATGATCACCTACCCCTCCACGCACGGTGTCTTCGAGGAGCACGTCGCCGACATCTGCGCCCAGGTGCACGACGCGGGCGGCCAGGTCTACGTGGACGGTGCCAACCTCAACGCCCTGGTCGGCCTCGCCAAGCCGGGTCACTTCGGCGGTGACGTCTCGCACCTGAACCTGCACAAGACGTTCTGCATCCCGCACGGCGGCGGCGGCCCCGGCGTCGGTCCCGTGGCCGTACGGTCGCACCTGGCGCCGTACCTGCCCAACCACCCGCTGCAGCCCGCAGCGGGCCCGCAGACGGGCGTCGGCCCGATCTCGGCGGCGCCGTGGGGCTCGGCCGGCATCCTGCCGATCTCCTGGTCGTACGTCCGGCTGATGGGCGGCGAGGGCCTCAAGCGCGCCACGCAGGTGGCCGTGCTGTCCGCCAACTACATCGCCAAGCGCCTGGAGCCCCACTACCCGGTGCTCTACACCGGCCCGGCCGGGCTGGTCGCGCACGAGTGCATCATCGACCTGCGCCCGCTGACCAAGGCGACCGGCGTCAGCGTCGACGACATCGCCAAGCGGCTGATCGACTACGGCTTCCACGCGCCGACGATGTCCTTCCCGGTGGCCGGCACGCTGATGATCGAGCCGACCGAGTCCGAGGACCTGGCCGAGCTGGACCGTTTCTGCGAGGCGATGATCGCCATCCGCGCGGAGATCGAGAAGGTCGGCTCCGGCGCCTGGTCCGCGGACGACAACCCGCTGCGGGGCGCGCCGCACACCGCGGGCGCGCTGGGCGGCGACTGGGACCACGCCTACTCCCGCGAGGAGGCCGTCTTCCCGGCCGGGGTGTCCGCCGCCGACAAGTACTGGCCGCCGGTGCGCCGCATCGACCAGGCCTTCGGTGACCGGAACCTGGTCTGCTCCTGCCCGCCGCTGGACGCGTACGAGGACTGAGCCCGGGGCGAAGGCCCCGTCCGGCCCCCGCAGGGGACTGGACGGGGCCTTCGCGGTGCCGGTGCCGGTCGTGGGGCGGACTGTCGGGGTGTGGTCACACCGTCGCCAGGGACACCTCCGTCGACTTGACCAGTGCGACGACGGGGGTGCCGACGGCGAGGCCGAGGTCTTCGGCGGCCTCCGCGGTGATCGCGGCGGTCAGTTCGGCGCCCTCGACGGCGACGCGTACGGACGCCATCGCCGGGCCGGCGGTGACGGCGGTGACCGTGCCCGGCAGCCGGTTGCGGATGGACAGGCCCTCCGCGCGGCCGGTGGCCAGCGAGACCTCCGTCGACTTCACGAGGACGCGCACGGCGGTCCCGGCGGCCGGCGAGAGATCGTCGGCGGCGTCCCGGGTGATCGCCGCGGTGATGTCCTGGCCGCCCGAGAGGCGGACCCTGACCGTCGCCATGGCCTCGCCCGGGGTGACGGCGGTGACGGTGCCGGGGAGCTGGTTGCGGATGCTCAGGCTCATGGAGGGCACCGTAGCCGGGTGCGGCCGCTACGCCGGGTATGCGTGCGTCTGCGTCGCCTTGACCGTCGCCCACGCCGGCGCTCCGGGCCGGAGGCCGAGTTCGGCGGCGGCGACCGCGGTGAGGTCGGCGGCGAGCGGCAGTTCGCCGGTCAGGTCCGCGCGGATCCGGTCGCCGTGCGTCTCCAGCCCGGCGACCTCGCAGCGCCACAGGTTGCGGGCGCTGGTGCCGCCGGGGCGTTCCCCGTAGAGGGTCACGGCGCTCGGCGGGAAGGCCACGAAGACGGGACCGGCCAGGTCCTCGGTGGTGGTGATGGCCGGGCCGGCGTCCAGCCGGACCGTGTGGCCGTCGGCCTGCCCGCGGTACAGGTTCAGGCCGACCAGTCGCGCGATGTAGTCGGTGCGCGGCCGGCGGGCGATGTCGGCGGGGCCGCCCTCCTGCACGACCCGGCCGTGCTCGACGACGACCAGCCGGTCGGCCAGCACCATGGCGTCCAGCGGGTCGTGGGTGACCAGTACGGCGACGGCCTCGAACTCGGCCAGGTGGCGGCGGAGCTGGGCCCGCACCTCCAGCCGGGTACGGGCGTCCAGTGCCGCCAGGGGCTCGTCCAGGAGGAGCAGCCGGGGGTTGGTGGCCAGGGCGCGGGCGAGGGCGACGCGCTGGGCCTGGCCGCCGGAGAGGCGGCGTGGCTTGGCGCCCGCGTGTTCGGCCAGGCCCATCCGCTCCAGCCAGACGGCGGCCTGCGCCCGGGCCTGTGCCTTGCCCGCACCCCGGCAGCGCGGCCCGAACGCGACGTTGTCGAGGGCGGACAGGTGCGGGAAGAGCAGGTAGTCCTGGAAGACCACGCCGACCGGCCGGGACTCGGGCGGCGTCAGGTCCAGCGCGGTGCCGTCTAGGCGCAGGTGGCCGTCGGTCAGCGGGGCCAGGCCGGCGAGGGCGCGCAGTGCGGTGGTCTTGCCGGCGCCGTTGGGGCCGAGCAGCGCGACGACGTCGCCGGGCGCGGCGGTCAGCGTGACGTCCAGGCGGAAGGTGCCGCGGTCCACCACGAGCCGGGCGTCGAGCCCGCCGCCGGCGGCGCGGCCGTCGGCGGGCCGCGCGGTGGCCGGTTCCCCGGTGTCGGTCATGTCGTCCCCGTCCGGCCTGCCGGACGCCCGCGCCCGGCCCGTCATGCCGCCCTCATCCAGCGGTCCCGCAGACCGGCCAGTACGGCGATGGAGACGGCCAGCAGCACCAGGCTGAGGGCGATCGCCGCCGCGGGGTCGTTCTGGAGGGCGAGGTAGACCGCGAGCGGCATGGTCTGGGTGCGGCCCGGGAAGTTGCCCGCGAAGGTGATCGTCGCCCCGAACTCGCCCAGCGCCCGCGCCCAGGCCAGGACGGCGCCCGCCGCGACGCCCGGCGCGATCAGCGGCAGCGTGACCCGGCGGAACGCGGTGAAGCGGGACGCGCCCAGGGTCGTGGCCGCCTCCTCGAAGCGCGGGTCGGCGGCGCGCAGCGTGCCCTCCACGCTGATGACGAGGAAGGGCATGGCCACGAAGGTCTCCGCCAGAATCACGCCCGTCGTCGTGAAGGGCAGCGTGATCCCGAACCAGGCGTCGAGCCACTGCCCGATGACGCCGTTGCGGCCGAACGCCAGCAGGAGCGCCACGCCGCCCACCACCGGAGGAAGTACCAGCGGCAACGTCACCAGCGCCCGCACGAAGCCGCGGCCGGGAAACTCCGTGCGGGCCAGCAGCCAGGCCAGGGGCACGCCGACGACCAGACTCAGCAGGGTCGCCGACGTGGCGCACAGCAGCGACAGCCGCAGCGCCTGCCACACCTGCGGACTGGCCAGCTGCTCGGGCAGACCGTTCCACGGGGCCCGCACCAGCAGGGCGATCAGCGGCAGCAGCAGGAACGCCAGGCCGACCAGCGCGGGCACCAGCAGGGGGACCGGCACCGCACGGGCGCCGGCCTTCCGGGCGTCGGGCTTCCTCATGGCGTCAGGAACCCGGCGTCCGTCAGCACCCGCTGCCCCTCGCCGGACTTCACCAGCTCGACGAAGGCCTTCGCGGCGCCCGCGTTGGGGGCGTCCTCGAGGACGGCGATCGGGTAGTCGTTGACGGCCTCGGCCGCCTCGGGGAAGTCCACGCCCGTCACCTTGTCACCGGCCGCCCTCACATCGGTGCGGTAGACGACGGCCGCGTCGGCCTCCTTCAGCTCGACCTTCGTCAGGGCCGCCTTGACGTCCTGTTCGTAGGAGGCCGGGGTGAGTTCGAGGCCGCCGGCCTCCAGCGCCTTCCGCGCCGCGGCGCCGCACGGCACGGCCTTGTCGCACAGCACGACCTTGAGGCCGGAGGCGGTGAGGTCCTCCAGGGTGGAGATCCCCTCGGGGTTGCCCGGCAGGGTGGCGATCTCCAACTGGTTGCGGACGAACGTGGACGGCTCGCCGGCCGTCGCCCCGGCGTCGGTGACGGTGGCCATCGTCTTCGGACTGGCGGAGGCGAAGACGTCCGCCGGGGCGCCGCTGGTGATGCCCGCGGCGAGGGAGTCGCTGCCGCCGAAGTTGAAGGTGACCTCGGTGCCGGGGTGCCGCTGCTCGAACGTCTCGCCGAGCGTCGTGAAGCTCTCCTTGAGCGAGGCGGCGGCGAACACGGTGACCTGGCCGGAGACGTCGGCGGAGGAACCGGCCGAGCCCGCGTTTTGTTCCGAGCCGGTGGACGGCGAGCAGGCGCTCAGGGCCAGCAGTACGGCTGCTCCCGCACCGCTCGCCCGCAGGCTCCGGCGGATGCGGCGGGTCCTGCGCACCGAACGGGTCATCACGGCCACTCCCTCTGCGTCCTCCTGCGGGAGCCCGGCGGGCCCGGTGACCTGACCGGACGCACGACGGGTTCCCCGTTGCGCCGATCATACTTCCGCATCTGCCAGGGAAAAGTATCCTGTCGCATCGCATGAGCGAGCCGGGCGCCGGTAATAGCTGGCATGTGCGTTCGTACGGAGCGTCGGGTCGGGATGGGTCAGGCCCTGTCGATGTGTACGTTCGTCGACTTCACGCGGGCGGTGGCCTCCATGCCGACCTCGAGTCCGAGCTCCTCCACCGCCTCACGGGTCAGGAGGGAGACCAGCCGGTGCGGACCGGCCTGGATCTCGACCTGTGCGGCGACGTCGCCGAGCTTGATCGCCGTCACGATGCCGGGGAAGGCGTTGCGGACCGAGGTGAACGGGGTCTCCTCGTCGGCACCGCCGGAGCGGGCGAGTTCGACCGAGAACGCGGCCAGGTCACGCCCGTCGACGAGCCGCCGCCCGGCGTCGTCCCGATGGGTGGTGATCCGGCCCGCGTCGGCCCAGCGGCGGGCGGTGTCGGGGCTGACGCCGAGCAGCCGCGCCGCCTGGCCGATGGTGTAGGACTGCATGCCGGTCACGATAGGGCGCGGCGCGGGAACGGGTTGCCGGAGGTCGGCCGTTGGGTATGACGCGATACAGCGTTACTCTCGGTGGAACGGTTGGGACGGTGAAGCGGTGGAGCGTCCGCTCGGGCGCCCGGCAGAACGGGGTGGAAGTATGACGGCACAGCCCTCACGACTCGGTGAGGCGTCCGTGATCCGGGCCTCGCACGAGGACCGGGACCGGGTCGTGGACGTGCTGAGCGCCGCCACGGCCGACGGCCGGCTGACAGTCGACGAACTCGACGAGCGCGTCGGAGCGGCTCTCGGTGCCCGCACACTCGGCGAGTTGGCCGTCCTGACCGCTGATCTCCCCGTGGAGTCGGCCGCGATGCCGGTGCCCGTGGCCAAGGACGTCGTCCGCATCGAGCAGGAAGGCGCGTCCACCTGGCGCGGCGACGACTGGGTGGTGCCTCGGCGGATGGAGATCAGGTCGGCCTGGGGCGAGGTCACGCTGGACCTCACCCGCGCCGTCATCACCCATGACACCCTCCACATCGACCTCGACATGCGCACCGGCGCGCTCAAGCTGCTCACCCGCCCCGGGATCGTGGTGGACACCGACGGGCTGCGGGCCGACTACGCCGAGGTGAAGGTGGCGAGGGCCGTCGGCGCCGGGGCGCCCGTGGTGCTGCGGGTGGAGGTCACGGGGGAGATCAGTTGGGGGCAGGTCGTGGTGCGTGCGCCGCGCCGCCGGTTCGGGAGGCGGGCGTAGGCCGAAGACGAAGGCGCTCGCTCCGGGGGCCGCTCGCGGGGCTACGCGAAGTGATCAGCTCCGGACACGCGTCGGGGCCGGTGCGCGGGCGACGTGTCCGCGGGCCGGCCCCGGGTGCACCGGGCGGAGTGGTGCCGTACCGCCCGGCGGGTGTTCAGGCGGCGGTCATCAGGCCCGCACCGACGGGGCGGTGCGGCGCGATGATCCGGCCGTCCGGCAGGAGCTCACCGGTGTCCTCGAAGAGGACGACGCCGTTGCACAGCAGGCTCCAGCCCTGCTCCGGGTGGTGCGCCACGAGGCGGGCGGATTCCCGGTCGGCGGAGTCGGCTGACGGGCACGGTGGCTGGTGCTGACACATGGGTGGGGTCTCTCGGTCTGTTGTGATGGGTGAGTGCGCTGTGTTGTCTGTCCCGCGGCGTGAAACGTCGTTCAAGGCCGCCCCCCGTTGTTCCGGTCGGTCCGAACCCAGTGTTGCCCCACGGGCGTCGATCCGCAGGGATTTCGCGGTACCGCTTCTCACAGGTTGATGACGCGTCACCCGCGCGGACGGTTCATTTCAACTGCACTGTCCCTTCGGGTGGTTCGGCATGGCCGAAAGGGGCTAGTCCGCGCGGGTGCGAGGGAGGCGTCCGGGTCAGGCAGGGGAGCGCAGCAGCCGGGTCGGCGTCACCCGGTGCGTGAGGACCGGGAGCAGGTCGGCGACCCGGTGCGGCCGGTGGGCCGCGATGCCGGGAGGCGCCGGTGCCAGCGGCACCAGCAGGTCGGTGGCCGCGGGGTGTCCTGCGGTGGCGTCCGCCGTGGTGTCGCCGTGCAGCCAGAGCGTGAGCATGTACAGGCCGGGTACCGACAGCAGGCGCGGCTGGCAGGTCTGGGGCACCGTCTCGGCCTGGCGCAGCGCGCGCTCGGTCGAGGTGACGTAGGGGCCTTCGAAGAAGTGCGAGAACGCCCAGCCGTCGGGCGTCAGCATGGTCTCCGCCGCCGCCACGGCCCGGTCGCCGCACCGGATGAGGAAGCGCCACCCGGTCAGCCGGGTCGCCGTCACGCCCTCCGCGGTGATCCGGTCCAGGACGTGCACGGGCAGCGGCAGTTCGGGTGTGACGGGTCCCTGCGCGCCGAGCAGGGAGGGCGTCCGGGCCTCACGGACGGCGGTGGGAGAGGAGAGGGCGGTGAGAACGGAACGCAGGGCGGGCGCGGGGGCCGGGGGGACACGCAGGGGCATGATGGGTCGCCTCTCATTCGAAGGCACGGTGGCGCGAGGGCGGGGCGGACGACGGTGTCGGCTCACGGGGCTGGGAAGGCAGGGACCGGGGTCCGGGAACCGGGAAGTGGGTGGGACCTGCCGCACCTCGGTTCGGCGGCAGGATCCAGCGACCGTGGGCGCCGGTCAACTGCCTTGTCCGCGGAGTTTATACGACATGCGTTCAGACTGTGTTTCCGCTAGCCGATTCCGGGAACCCGTTCAAGGCTGCATTCGGCCGTCGATACGAGGGAATTCTCCGGATTTCGGACCGGGTGTACGGCAGTGACCTCGGAAAATGTTCACCGAGCGGTCGGCCAATTGTCGTCGGCGTTTTTCACGAGTTGCCGCGCCGGGAAACTGCTGGAGACGTCATGCCCGGTGAATGTGCCACCGGTCACAGCGGCCCAGCGTAGCGCTTGCGGGCCGGTACGGGGACGTTATCGATCGCTTCGGCTGGGCATCATCCATCCTGACCGGTCGCCGGCGGCCGGATCTTCGACACACCGCTCCGAGAAGGGACGCCTCCATGGGGGAGAAGGTCGTGGCAGGTCAGTTCGACCTGTCCGATCGCCAGCGCTACCGCGAGAAGCTCCAGCGGTGCCTGACGGGCCTGGAGCGACTCCTGGCGGAGAAGCGGTTCGACCGCCCGAAGAACCTGATGGGGCTGGAGATCGAATTGAATCTCGTCGGTACCGACGGGATGCCGAAAATGTTGAATGCGCAAGTCCTGGAACGCATCGCCAGTCGTGACTTCCAAACAGAACTCGCCATGTTCAACCTGGAAGTCAACATCGCTCCCCACCGGCTGGGCGGCAGGGTATTCGACCGTCTCGCCGAGGAGATCCGTACGTCGCTGGCATATGCGGACCGCAAGTCCGGCGAGGTCGACGCGGGAATCGCGATGATCGGCATTCTGCCGACGCTGGACCGCGACGACCTGGTCTCGTCCAATCTCTCCGCCGTCGACCGCTACGCCCTGCTCAACGAGCAGATCGTGGCCGCCCGCGGCGAGGACTTCACCCTCGACATCGAGGGGGTGGAGCGCCTGACGTGCACCTCGAAGTCCATCGCTCCCGAGGCCGCCTGCACCTCGGTGCAACTGCACCTCCAGGTCACCCCGGACCGCTTCGCGGCCGTGTGGAACGCCGCCCAGGCGGTCACCGCCGCGCAGATCGCCGTCGGTGCCAACGCGCCCTTCCTGTTCGGCCGCGAGCTGTGGCGCGAGTCGCGGCCCCCGCTGTTCCAGCAGTCCACGGACACCCGTCCGCCCGAGCTCCAGGCCCAGGGCGTCCGCCCGCGCACCTGGTTCGGCGAGCGATGGGTCACCTCGGCGTACGACCTGTTCGAGGAGAACCGGCGCTACTTCCCGGCCCTGCTCCCGATCTGCGACGACGAGGACCCGCTGGAGGTCCTGGACGCGGGCGGCGTCCCCTCCCTGTCCGAACTCGTCCTGCACAACGGCACCGTCTACCGCTGGAACCGGCCCGTCTACGACATCGCCGACGGCGTCCCGCACCTGCGGGTGGAGAACCGCGTCCTGCCCGCCGGGCCCACCGTCACCGACGTCATCGCCAACGCGGCCTTCTACTACGGCGTCGTGCGCGCGCTCGCCGAGGAGCCCCGGCCGCTGTGGCACCGGCTGCCCTTCGAGGCCGCCGCCGCCAACTTCGAGGCCGCGTGCCGGCACGGCATCGAGGCCCGCTTCGAGTGGCCCCGGCGCGGACGGCTGGGCGGCACCACCGAGGTCGACGCCGCCGTCCTCGTCCGCGACGAACTGCTGCCGCTCGCCGAGGCCGGTCTGGACGCGTGGGGCATCGAGCCCGCCGACCGCGACCTGTATCTCGGCGTGATCGAGGAGCGGTGCCGGCGCCGGGTCAACGGCGCGTCCTGGCAGGCGGCCACCTTCCACCGGGCGCTGGAGGCCGGCCTGTCCCGGGAGGAGGCGCTGGCCGCCACGACCCGCCGCTACGTCGAGCTGATGCGCGAGGGCGACCCCGTGCACCGGTGGCCGATCGGGCTGCCGGAACCCGTGCCGACCGGCTGAGCCCACCGGCCGTACCCCGCCGCGCCCCGCCTCATACTGATCGGGCAAGCTGTGACGTCCCAGCTGGAGGCAGGTGTGCATGGCGGAGGCGGGCCCGGTGGACGATACGTTCCCTCACAAGCCAGTTCCGGGGGAGCCCGCTCCCCAGGAGGGGCTCTCACGACGCACGTTGCGTGACGAGACGCTGCTCGTCCTGGCGCTCTCGCTCGGCGCGAGCGGAGTGTCCGCCCTCATCAGCTTCATCGGCTCGGTCACCCGGCCCGGCGGACTCAAGGACCAGGCGGCCACCCTCAACGCCTCCGCCGCGCCCGGCCGTCCCTGGCTGGATCTCGCCTGGCAGCTCTTCGGGATCACCACGGCCCTCGTCCCGGTCGCCCTCGTCGCCCACTTCCTGCTGCGCGAAGGGCGCGGCCTGCGCACGCTGGGCTTCGACCGCACCCGTCCGTGGCCGGACCTGGGCCGGGGGGCCGTGATCGCGGCCGTCATCGGCAGCACCGGCATCGCCTTCTACCTGGCCGCCCGGGGCCTCGGCTTCAACCTCACCGTGGTACCCGAGGCGCTGCCGGACGTCTGGTGGAAGTACCCCGTACTGGTCCTCTCGGCGGTGCAGAACTCCGTCCTGGAGGAGGTCATCGTCGTCGGCTACCTGCTGCGCCGGCTCGACCAGCTCGGCTGGAGTCCGGGCGCGTCGCTGGCGGCCAGTTCGGTGCTGCGCGGGTCGTACCACCTCTACCAGGGCATCGGCGGCTTCGTCGGCAACATGGTGATGGGCGTGGTGTTCGTGTACCTCTACCGCCGGTGGGGGCGCGTGGGTCCGCTGGTGGTGGCGCACTCGCTGCTCGACATCGGTGCCTTCGTGGGCTACGCGCTGCTGGCCGGGAAGGTGGACTGGCTGCCGACGGCCTGAAGGCGAGGAGGGGGCCGGGGCGACCGTGCCCGTCCCCTCCACCGCGTCACGCCAGCAGCTCGCCCTCGATCACCGTCACCGCCCGGCCGCCCAGCAGCGTGCGCTCGCCGCGCAGCTCCGTGCGGACTCGGCCGGAGCGGGGCGAGGCCTGGAGCCCGGTGAGGTCCGGGCGACCGAGGCGCCGGGACCAGTAGGGGGCGAGGGCCGTGTGGGCGCTGCCGGTGACCGGGTCCTCGTCGATGCCGACGTTCGGGAAGAAGCACCGGGAGACGTAGTCGTAGCCGCGGGAGGGATCCTCCGCACGGGCGGTGGCGATGATGCCACGCTCGGAGTGCGCGGCCAGGGCCTTGTGGTCCGGGGTCAGACCGCGGACGGTCTTCTCGTCGGCCACCTCGACCAGCAGGTCCCCGAGGTTCGGCCCGGTGTCGAGGACCGCGCGGGGCTCGGCGCCCAGGGCTTCGGCGACCCCCGCCGGGGCGTCGACCGGAGTGAGCGGTGCGGTCGGGAAGTCCAGGGTGATCGAGCCGTCCTCGCCCGGTGACGCGACGAGGACCCCGCTGTGCGTGGCGAACCGCACCGGGCCCTCGTGGGCGCCGGTGGCGCGCAGGACGTGTGCCGTGGCGAGCGTCGCGTGGCCGCACATCGCCACCTCGGTGGCCGGCGTGAACCAGCGCAGCGCCCAGTCGGCGTCGCCGCCCTCGGGCAGCCGGTGGGCGAAGGCGGTCTCGGCGTGGTTGACCTCCAGGGCGATGTTCTGGAGCCGGTCGTCGTCCGGGAAGGCGTCGAGGAGCAGGACGCCCGCGGGGTTGCCGGCGAAGGCGCGGTCGGTGAAGGCGTCGACGATTCGGATGCGCATGCCCCGACGCTAGACGCCCGCCGAAGCCGTGGACCAAGGCCAATCCGCAAGTTCTGGACCGATGCTTGCCAGTCGATAGCTTCCGATATATCGTTGAAGCATCGCGAACAGTTCGCGACAGATCAACGACTGACAATGACCGAGTGGGAGTGATCGCGATGCACAAGCACGGATACGAGCACGGACACGGTGGACACGGCCGCGCGCACGGCGGTTTCGGCGGCCGGGGTGGCCGGGGTGGTTTCGAGGGCTTCGAGGGATACGACGGCCGCCGTGCCGCCTTCGGCCCCTTCGGCCCGGGCGGTCCCGGCGGAGGCCCCGGCGGCCCCTTCGGGCCCGGGTTCGGTCACGGAGGTCCCTGGGGCGGCCGGGGTCGCGGCGGACCCAGGGGCAGGGCCCGGCGCGGAGACGTACGGGCGTCGATCCTGGCCCTGCTGAAGGACCGCCCGATGCACGGCTACGAGATGATCCAGGAGATCGCCGAGCGCAGCGGCGGGGCGTGGAAGCCCAGCCCCGGCTCGGTGTACCCGACCCTCCAGCTGCTGGAGGACGAGGGCCTGATCGCCAGCGAGAGCGAGGGCGGCAAGAAGCTCTTCGCGCTCACCGAGGCCGGCCGCTCCGCTGCGGAAGAGGGCCCCGAGGCACCCTGGGAGGAAGCCTCGCGGGGTGTCGACTGGGAGGCGCTGAGTGAGATCCGGCAGGCCGGCTTCGGACTGCTGGAGGCCTTCGGCCAGGTCTGGAAGACCGGCAGCAAGGAGCAGCGGGAGAAGGCGCTCGCCGTCATCGGCGACGCCCGCAAGAAGCTGTACCTGATCCTCGCCGACGAGGACTGATCGGCACACCTCGTCCGCCCCGTGCCCCGCGGAGTGATCCGCGGGGCACGGGCGGTGCGGGCGCCCTCAGCCGACCCGCCGTATCACCGCCGCGTCGAAGAGATCCCACGCGCGCGGGAAGGCGCTCTCGTCGTGGCAGTGCCACGCCTCCCAGAACAGGTCGGCGAGCAGCGCCTCCTCGGGGGCGTACACCCGGTAGACGTACTGCCTGCCGTCGACGGCGGGCAGGGCCACGAGCCAGCAGCTGCTCCTCATAGTCCTGTTGACCCGCGGAGGTACGCTTCGGTTGCCCGGGAAAGCGGCTCGGCAAGGCGGCGCGCGCCCGGCAGGGCGAAACGGCTTGATCTCATCCGTAAGGAGGAGATTCCGGCCGGGCGGGTCCACTCTGCGTGGGACGCCGAAATGCTTCCCGTCGGGGATGCCCCCCGCCCGCGGGACTGATGAGCTGGGGGAGTGCAACCCCGTATCCCCCGGCAGTCGGCCGGTGAGCAAGACGTCCGGCCCCCGGACGGTACCGACGCCGATGCCCGGTTCAGCCCGGAACTGGCGTCGGTGGTCTCGGGCGCCCGCCGCCGCGCGGTGCGGGACGGCGACCGGCAGATCGACACGGCCCACCTGCTGCACTCCCTCCTGGAGTACGACCCCGAGGCGCGTGCCGTCATCGGCGAGGGTCCGCAGCTCGCCCGGCTGCTCGGCTACCTCGTGCAGCGCAGCATCGGCTACGGCCTGCGCTGGCAGAGCACCGTGGAGGACTCCGGCGCCCTACCCGTGGTGAGCGGGGTCGCCGGCTTCTCGCCGCTGGCCGCCGCCGCCATGGAGGACGCCCGTGCGCGTGCCGCCCGGCGCGGGGCGGACCGGGCCCGCGGCGTCGACCTGCTCGCCGCCCTCGTGGCCGACCCGCAGGCGCGCGCCGTCGAGGTGCTCGGCCGCGCCGCCGTCGAACCGCGCACGGTGCTCGCCCGGGTGGCGGGCCACCTGGGCACGTCCAGCCGGTGAGACAGGTGCCATCGGGGGTGACGCTCATGTCGTCCCCTGCCATCATGTGCCGGTGCATACGTCTGACAGCGCCCGCGGCAGCAGCGGGAAGGGAGCCGGACTCGGTCTGGCGCTCGCGTCCGCCGTCGCCTTCGGCGGGTCCGGGGTCGCGGCCAAGCCGCTGATCGAGGCGGGTCTCGACCCGCTCCACGTGGTCTGGCTGCGGGTGGCCGGTGCGGCGGTGGTGATGCTGCCGCTCGCCGTGCGCCACCGCGCCCTGCTGCGCAGCCGTCCGGCGCTGCTCGCCGGTTTCGGACTGTTCGCCGTGGCCGGGGTCCAGGCCTGCTACTTCGCGGCGATCTCCCGCATCCCCGTGGGCGTCGCGCTGCTCGTCGAGTACCTGGCGCCGGCCCTGGTGCTCGGCTGGGTGCGGTTCGTGCAGCGACGGCCGGTGACGCGGGCCGCGGCGCTCGGCGTGGTCCTCGCGGTCGGCGGCCTCGCCTGCGTCGTCGAGGTCTGGTCCGGACTGCGCTTCGACGCCCTCGGGCTGCTGCTCGCGCTCGGCGCCGCCTGCTGCCAGGTCGGCTACTTCGTCCTGTCGGACCAGGGCAGCGACGCCGGCGACGAGGCGCCCGACCCGCTCGGCGTCATCGCCTACGGGCTGCTCGTCGGCGCGGCCGTGCTCACCGTGGTGGCCCGGCCCTGGTCGATGGACTGGTCGGTCCTCGGGGACACCGCCCCCATGGACGGCACCCCCGTCGCCGCCGCCCTGCTGCTCGCCTGGATCGTGTTCATCGCCACGGTCCTCGCGTACGTCACCGGTGTGGTCGCCGTGCGCCGGCTGTCACCCCAGGTCGCCGGCGTCGTGGCCTGCCTCGAAGCGGTCGTCGCCACCGTGCTGGCCTGGGTGCTGCTGGGCGAGCACCTCTCCGCCCCGCAGATCGCCGGCGGCGTCGTCGTCCTGGTGGGCGCCTTCATCGCCCAGTCGTCCACACCCGCCAAGGGCTCCGCCGACCCGGTGGCGAGCGGCGGGCCGGAAAGGGAGTTGTCCGGTCGGAGGACGGCGACCTAGAGTGCGGATCATGCACTTCGACACACTCGTCCTTCCGCCTCCGGCCGCCTGAGGCGGGCCCTTTGACCAGCCCGGCGCGCTGTCGCCGGGCCGGACGGTGCTGCCCGCAGACGCAGTCCCCGCGCCCCCGGTCGTTCCGGGGCCGCTCACCACTCCCGCGCCTCGTGCGCGTCTGCGGAGAGAAACGTGTCGAATGCCGTTGCCGGCCTGCCCGTCGGGCGTGGCCTCCTCTATCTGATCGTCGCCGGTGTCGCCTGGGGCACCGCTGGTGCCGCCGCCTCGCTTGTCTACCGGGCCAGCGACATGGGGCCGGTCACCCTGTCGTTCTGGCGCTGCGCGATCGGGCTGCTCCTGCTGCTCGCCGCCCGCCCGTTGAGTCCCCGCCGCGAGCGCACCGCCGTGCGCGAGCCGTTCGCCCGCAAGGCACTGCGCGCCGTCGTCACCGGCGTCGGCCTCGCGGTGTTCCAGACCGCCTACTTCGCCGCGGTGCAGTCCACCGGCCTCGCGGTGGCCACCGTGGTCACGCTCGGCGCCGGCCCGGTGCTGATCGCGCTCGGCGCGCGTCTCGCTCTCGGGGAACACCTGGGCCTCGGCGGAGTCGCGGCCGTGGCCGGGGCGCTCGCCGGGCTGGTGGTCCTCGTCCTCGGCGGCGGAGGAACCACCGTGCGGCTGTCCGGAGTGCTCCTCGCCCTGCTGTCCGCGGCCGGGTACTCGGTGATGACCCTGCTCACGCGCTGGTGGGGACGCGACGGCGGCGCGGACGCGGCCAGTACGTCCGTCGGCGCGTTCGCCGTGACCAGCCTGTGCCTGCTGCCGCTCGCCCTGGCGGAGGGCCTGGTGCCGCACACCGCGGACCCGGTCCGTCTCGTGTGGCTCCTGGTGTACGTCGCGGCCGTGCCGACCGCCCTGGCCTACGGGCTCTACTTCGCCGGCGCGGCCGTCGTCCGGTCCGCCACCGTCTCCGTGATCATGCTTCTGGAGCCGGTCAGCGCGGCGGCGCTCGCCGTCCTGCTGCTCGGCGAGCACCTCACCGCGGCGACCCTGGCCGGCACGCTGCTGATGCTCGGCTCGGTGGCGGGGCTCGCGGTGGCGGAGACCCGGGCGGCGAGGACGCGACCGGCGCCGGCGTGACGCCGGGGCCTCGGCAGGGAGTTCCGCCGAGGGGACTCCCTACCGCCCGGCCGAAGGCGCGAGATAGTCCGGCAGCCCGGTGCCCGGGTCCAGGCCGGGGTCGGCGACCGGGGCGTCGTAGCCCTTGCGCAGCGGGACGAGGCCGGCCCAGTGCGGGAGGGCGAGGTCCTCGGGCTCGTCGTTCACGCCGCCGGTGCGGAGCTTGGCGGAGACCTCGTTCAGGTCGAGGCGGATCACGGCGGTGGCGGCCAGCTCCTTCTTGTTGGCCGGCCGGGAGTCCCGGGAGCGGCCGGGCACGACGTGGTCGACCAGGGCGTCCAGGGCCATGCGCTTCTCCTCCGGGTCCGCCACGTCGTACGCGGTGCCGTGCACCACCACCGACCGGTAGTTCATCGAGTGGTGGAAGGCCGAGCGGGCCAGCACCAGCGCGTCCACGTGCGTCACCGTCAGGCAGACCGGCAGCCCCGGGTCGGCCGCGCCCGTCATCCGCAGCGGGCGCGAGCCCGTCGAACCGTGCACGTAGAGCCGCTCGCCGACCCGGCCGTAGAGCGTCGGCAGCACCACCGGGGCGCCGTCGCGGACGAAGCCGAGATGGCAGACGCAGCCCTCGTCGAGTATCGAGTGCACCAGCTCCTTGTCGTAGGAGGCCCGCTCGGAGGAGCGGGTCGGGACGGTGCGGTCGGTGGGCGGGTAGGCGGTACCGGGCTGCGACGGTGTGTGCGTCCGCGTGGACCCCTGCATGGCGCTCTCCATTGCACTAGTGCATAATTGGCTTTGTGCTAGGAGAGTATCGGATCACTGGACGGGGCGCAGCGGAGATTTCCGCCAGTGTCGAGCGCGCGGTGGCCTCCGGGGAGCTGGAGCCGGGGCAATCACTGCCGCCGATGCGGGAGTTGGCCGAGCGCCTGGGTGTGAACCCGAACACCGTCGCCGCCGCCTACCGCACCCTGCGCGAGCGCGGGGTCATCGAGACGGCCGGGCGGCGGGGCAGCAGGGTGCGCGCGAAGCCGGCCACCACCGGACGCGAGTTCATCCGGGTCGATGTGCCGCAGGGTGTGCGGGACGTCTCCGAAGGCAACCCGGACCCGGCGCTGCTGCCCGCGCTGGGCCCGGCGTTCGCCGCGGCGGCCGAGCAGGGCGACCGGGAACCGGTGCTGTACGGGAGTTCGCCCGTGGAGGCGGACCTGATGCGCCTCGCACGTGCCGAACTCGACGCCGACGGGGTGCCGGACGGGCCCGTGGCCGTCACGTCCGGATCGCTGGACGCCATGGAGCGGGTCCTGGCGGCCCACCTCAGGCCGGGCGACGCCGTCGCCGTCGAGGACCCGGGCTGGGGCAGTCTCCTCGATCTGGTCCCGGCGCTCGGCCTGCGCACGGTCGCCGTCGGCGTCGACGACGAGGGACCGCTGGCCGGCGACGTGCACCGCGTCCTGGCGGCCGGCGCGCGCGCCCTGATCGTCACGGACCGCGCGCAGAACCCCACGGGCGCCGCGCTGAGCGCCGCACGCGCGCGGGACCTGAGTGCCGTACTGCGCCGGCACCCGGGGACGCTGCTGATCGAGGACGACCACGGCCACCGCATCGTCGACCTGCCCCTGCACCCACTCGCCGGTACGACGCACCACTGGGCCTTCGTCCGCTCCGCCGCCAAGGCCTACGGACCCGATCTGCGCCTCGCCGTGCTCACCGGGGACACCCTCACGCTGGACCGGGTGCGCGGCCGGCAGCGGCTGGGCCCCGGCTGGGTCAGTCGCATCACCCAGCGTGCCGTGGCCCGGCTGTGGGCGGACGGCTCGGTGGACACGCCGGCCGTGGCGGCGGCGTACGGACGGCGCAGGCAGGCGCTGCTCGGCGCGCTCGCCGACCGGGGGATCACCGCGTACGGGCGCAGCGGCATGAACGTATGGGTCCCGGTGCCGGACGAGACCGGCGCCGTCGCCCGGCTGTTGCAGGCCGGCTGGGCCGTCGCCCCCGGCGCCCGCTTCCGCGTGAGCGCGCCGCCCGCAGTCCGCATCACCGTCTCCACCCTGAGGGAGGGGGACGTCGGACCGCTGGCGGACGCGGTCGCGTCGGCCGTGGGGCCGGGGCCGGGGTGGCTGCGCAGCCAGGTCTGAGGCGCGCGGCCGCCCGTGCCGTCCGGGACCGGCGGCCGCTGAGGCCGTCCGCGGCCCGCCGGTGCCCCGCCTTCCGCCGCTCAGGTCGCCGACGCCCGCTGGCGTTCCCGCGTCCGCCCGCCCCGCTCACCGGTCGCGGCGGTCATCGTCGGCCGTTCACCGGCGTCCGCGGCCTTCCTCGGCCGTGCCTGGGTCAGGGCGGCGCCCGCCAGGACGATCACCGCGCCGACCGGCGTCGACCAGGACAGGGACTCGCCGAGGAGCACGACGCCCGCGGCCGTGGCGATGACGGGCGTGAAGTACGTGACCATCTGGGCCGTCGTCGGGCCGACCTCGGCGACCAGGTCGTACTGGATCAGGAAGGCGAGCCCGGTGCCGAGGGTGCCCAGGGCCGCGACCGCCAGCAGCGGCACGACCGGGAAGCTGGTGGGCATCGAGGTGAACAGGGGTGTCACGATGGCCAGTTGCAATGTGGCCAGGCCCAGCTGGGCGCCGGTCAGCGAGAGGTGGGAGTGGCTGGAGCCGGCCAGCGTGCGGCGGACGTAGATCCAGCCGACCGGATAGCTGAGTGAGGCCAGCAGTGCCAGCGCGGTGCCCGTGACGTCGAGGCCGTGGAAGCCCTGCCAGACCCCCAGCACCGTCAGGACGCCGAGGAAGCCGATGCCGAGGCCCGCCACCCGGCGCCGGGTCGGCCGGTCCTCCGACAGGGCGACCAGCGACAGGGCCATGCCCCACAGCGGCGAGGTCGCGTTGCAGATGCCCGCCAGGGACGACGGAATGGTGAGTTCCGAGAAGGCGAACAGGGAGAACGGCAGCGCGTTCAGCAGGAAGCCGGCGACCGCCAGATGCACCCAGGTCCGCACCCCGCGCGGCAGCCGCTCCCGCTTCACCGCCATCGCCACGGCCACCACCGCGGCACCGGACGCCAGCCGCCCCAGCGTGACCTGGAACGGGGCGAAAGCCTCGGTCCCCACCTTCATGAAGAGGAAGCTGAAACCCCACACGAGGGAAAGGAGCCCGAAGCGCAGTCGCCAGTCGAAGACGCGCCGGACCGCGGGGGAGGAAGTAGCGCCGCTGCTCATGCGGTCAACGATGGGACAGACATCCTCGTAGCACAACCGAGATTTCGCACCCGATATCTCGTAGCATTACTTACATGTTGAACCTGGAGCGCCTGCGCACCCTAGACGCCCTGGCCCGGCACGGATCGGTCAGCGGTGCCGCCGCCGGTCTGCACATCACCACCTCCGCCGTATCCCAGCAGATGGCCAAGCTGGAGCGCGAGGCCGGACAGCGGCTGCTCGCCAAGAACGGGCGCGGCGTACGGCTCACGGACGCGGGCCGGCTGCTCGCCGAGCACGCGGCCCGCATCCTCTCCCAGGTGGAGCTGGCCCAGGCCGACCTGGAGGCGCAGCGCGGGCAGGTGGCGGGCGAGCTGCGGATCGCGGCGTTCCCGACGGCCGCCCGCGGGCTCTTCCCCGCCGCCCTGGCCGCCCTGCGCGCCGAGCACGCCGCGCTGCGCATCCGCTCCTGTGAGCTGGAGCCGGAGCGCGGCGTCAGCGGCGTGGTGCGCGGCGACCTGGACCTGGCCGTCGTGCTCGACTGGTACAACAAGCCGATGCCGCTGCCCGACGGCCTGGTCAAGGCGCCGCTCCTGGACGACCCGGCCGACGTGGCCCTGCCCTCCGGCCACCGGCTCGCGGACCGGGCGGAGGTGGACCTCGCCGAGTTCGCCGAAGACGAGTGGATCACGTGGGGGGAGGGCGAGTTCTGCCACGAGTGGCTGATGTTCACGCTGCGCTCGAAGGGCATCGAGCCGATCATCGGCCACCGCGCCGCCGAGACCCACACCCAGCTCGGCCTGGTCGCCGCGGGGCTCGGCGTGTGCATCGCTCCGCTGCTCGGCCGTCATCCCATGCCGGACGGCGTCCTCACCGTGCCGCTCAGGCAGCGAGTGCGCCGGCACGTGTACGTGGTCTGGCGCGCGGACGCCGACCGCCGCCCGTCGATCCGGGCGGCGGTCCAGGCGCTGCGGGCGGCGGCGGGACGGCTCGGCTGACGGGCCCCGCCGGGCGCCTACCGGGACGCCAGCTTGCGGAAGTCCCAGGAGACGACCTTCTCGGGCGTCAGCCGCAGCCAGGCGTGACGGCCGTCGTGCGGCATCTCCTCCAGACGGAAGTTCTTGCGGGCGAACAGCGTCTCCGGGAAGTCGAGTTCGGCGCACAGCTCGCCCGTGCGCGGCGCCTCGCCCACGAACTCCACCCGGCCGGACAGCTCCGCGCCCCGCAACTCGTCGTACTCCTCGCCGGTGTCGACCACGATCGCCGCCCTGGGGTCGCGCCGCAGATCGACCCAGCGCCGGCTGCGCACCACCGAGTACAGCCACATGGAGGAGCCGTCCCAGACGAACCAGAGCGTGCTCACGTGCGGGGCGCCGTCGGCCGACACCGTGGCCACGCGGCAGGTGCGCTGGGTGGTGAGGAAGGCGTCCAGTTCGCCGGGCGTCATCATGATCTTCCGGCCCCGGCGCTGGGGGACGGTCATCCGGCCAGCCGGATCGAGTCCCCACTCACCGTGATCTGCACGGCCGGCAGCGGTTTGGGCGCCGGGCCGCCCTGCACACTGCCGTCGGTGATCGAGAAGTTGCTGTTGTGGCAGGGGCAGTTGATGACGCCGTCGGACACGCTCTTCACGGCGCACCCCTGGTGCGTGCAGGTGGCGGAGAACGCCTTGAACTCGCCCGCCGTCGGCTGTGTCACCACCACCTTCTGGTCGGCGAAGACCTTGCCGCCGCCCTCGGGGATGTCCGCGGTGGCCGCGAGCGCGGCTCCGGCGTCCTCGCCGCCCGCGCCCTCGGAGGCGGGCGGCGCGGCGGCGCCGCTGTCGTCCGACGCGTCGTCGCCGGAGCCCGAGCACGCGGTCAGCGCGACGGCGAGCCCCGCCGCTCCGGCCGCCGCCACGACGGTACGACGGGCCGGTCCTGCGGGGTGGAACGGTGCGCTGGTCATGCTGGGTTTCCTTCCGGGTGGACGCGTGATGATCTGCCGAGAGGTACGGCCCCGGGGCACATGCTGTTCAGACCGTGCCGAGATGCTGTCGCGCCGGCGGTCGGACGGGCGTAAAACACGGCTGTCGTTTCGCTGTCGGCCCGTCCGTCACCGCGTCGTGCCGGTGTCCGGCGGCCGGGCGTCCGTCCCGCCGAAACGGTCCCACGCACGCCCCCCGAGCTGCTCGATGCCGTGGTTGAGCTCGACCGTCTGCGTGCGGAACCGCTGGGTCCGTTCGGCGCTCCAGCCCGCCGACTCCATCAGCCGGGCGGCTCCCGCCCGGCTGATGGCCCGGTCCGCCGCCGGCCGTTCCAGGCCGAGCGGGATGGGCCGGAACGTGCGCGCGCCTCATGTGCCGGTCGCCTCCTTCTGCTCCGTCGTCCGTGCCGTTGTCCCTTCCTCCGGATCCGCTCCACCAGTGTTCACCGCGGGGGCGCCCCTTCGACTCCGGCGCCGGTCTGAACGGCCGGCCGAACCAGGCCTCGTACTCCGCGGCGAAGGAGGTGATCCGTGGTCTGCGCCGGGTCGCCGCCAGCGACTGGGCCCAGCACGACATCCGGGTCAACGTGGTCTGTGCGACGGCCCTGACCGCAGGCGTCGCCGCATGGGCCGGGGCCGGTTCCGAGCGGCAAGCCCGGTCCGCCGCTTCGGTGCCGCTGGGCCGCTCCGGCGGCCTCGACCGGGACGTCGTTCCCATTGTGGGCTTCTTCGTGGGCGACGACGCGCGGTACATGGCGGGGCGGACGGTCATGGTCGGCAGCTCGCGGGACACCGGCCGTGCTCCGCGGCGGAGATCGCACCCGGTTACTATGCACACTTCATGCCAGAAGCCGGAAGCGCAGGCGGACGGCCATGGAAAGCGCGTCCAAAGGGACAGGTTGGCTCCGGAAATGCTGAGACACGTCACCGCCACCCGCTACATCACGCCCCTGCGTGAGGGCGGCTCGCTCCCGGGACTGGTCGAGGCCGACGACCTCGGGACGTACGTCCTGAAGTTCACCGGCGCCGGGCAGGGGCGCAAGACGCTCGTCGCCGAGGTGGTCTGCGGGGAACTCGCCCGCAAACTGGGCTTCCGGGTGCCGCGGCTGGTGACGGTCGGCCTCGACCCCGTGCTCGGGCTCGGCGAACCCGACCAGCAGGTACAGGAACTGCTCAAGTCGAGCGGCGGCACCAACCTCGGCATGGACTTCCTCTCCGGTGCCCTCGGCTTCGACCCGCTCGCCTTCGAGGTCGGCGCCGAGGAGGCCGGGCGGATCGTGTGGTTCGACGCGCTGGTGAACAACGTCGACCGGTCCTGGCGCAACCCCAACCTGCTGCGGTGGCAGGGCGAGGTCTGGCTGGTCGACCACGGCGCGACCATGATCTGGCACCACAACTGGCCCGGCGCCGAGGCCTCCGCCGCCCGGCCCTACGACGCCTCGGACCACGCCCTCGCCCGCTTCGCCCCGGACGTCCGCTCGGCCGCCGACGCGCTCGCCCCTCTGGTCACCGAGGAACTCCTCGCCGAGGTCACAGCTGGGATCCCGGACGTCTGGCTGCTGGACGAACCCGGTTTCGCGACCGCCGACGACCTGCGCCGCGCCTACGCACGACCCCTGATCGAGCGGGCCGCGACCATCCACGAGCGCATCAGGACCGAGGGGGACCGGTGAGCGACCGCCACGTCTACGAGTACGCGCTGCTGCGGGTCGTCCCCCGCGTCGAGCGCGGGGAGTGCGTCAACGCCGGAGTGCTCGTGTACTGCCGGGCCAGGTCCTACGTCGGTGTCCGCACCCACCTCGACGAGAACCGGCTGCTGGCCCTGGACCCGCACGTGGACCTGCCCGGCGTCCGCGCCGCGCTCCGGGCCGTCGAGGGCGTCTGCGCCGGCGGGGACGCGGCGGGGCAGGCGGCCGGCGACGACCCGGGGCGCCGTTTCCGCTGGCTGATCGCGCCCCGTTCCACGATCGTCCAGCCCGGCCCCGTCCACACCGGCCTCACCGGCGATCCGGCGGCCGAGACGGAACGGCTCCTCGGACTGCTGGTGCGGTAGGCGGCCCGCCTGCCGGGGGACGGTCAGACGTGACGGCGGCGCCGGAGGACGAGGGCGGCGGCGATCGCCACGCTCGCCACGCCGGTCAGGCCGATGCCGATGTCCCTGCCGCTGGGGCCCGTGCCCGAGGCTCCGCCCAGTCCGCCCTGGGTACCGAGCGTCGGGGTGACGGCAGGCGAGCTCGCGGGACCCGGCACGGCCGTGGTCGGTGCGGACGTGGGGGCCGGGGTGGTGGGGGTGGGACGAGGCTTGGAGGTCGCGGAGATGGTCGGGGGCGCGTCCCTGCGCGGCAGCGCCCCACCGGCCGCGCCGCCGCCCGCCTCCCGGGCGGCACCGGCCCCGGCCTGGTCGGTCCGGCCCTGGCCGGTCCCGGCCTGGTCGTTGCCCACCTGGCCGAACCCGGCCTGTTCGATGCCCGTGTGACCGGTGCCGGTCTGGCCGGTCCAGCCCTCTTCGGCGCTGTCCTGGCCGAATCCGCCCTCACCGTTCCCGCCCTGGTCCGGGCGGTACTCCTCCAGCCCCGTCTCGTCGGGGCGGTATTCCTCGAGACCGCCGTCGCCGGGTCGGCCCGTGCCGGCTCCGGCTTCGCCGGTCCCTCCGTCGCTCGGCGGTCCGTCGGCGAGCGCGTCGGGCGAGAGCGCGTCGGGCGAGAGTGCGTCGGGCGAGAGCGCGTCCGGCGAGAGTGCGTCGGGCGACCACAGGTCGGTGCCGCCCGGGTCGTTGTCGGAGGCGGTCCGGACCGCCTTCTGGTGGGTGAGGGTCCAGGGATCCGGGTCCTGGGCGTGTGCGGGTTCGGCCAGCGGCACGATCGCGGCGATCGCGACGGCTATGCCTGCGGCACCGGTACGACGGCGCATGGACGCCTCCTTTCCGGCCACGAATGGCTCCGCTCCGACGCTAGGCGCGCGGCGACGCGGCGGCCCGCAGCGCTGGTCCGATCGGGCGAGCGCGGCCACTGGTCCCGCGTTCGGCCGCCGGGGAATGGATCACACCGCGCCGGTGTCCCGTTGACACCGGGTGCCAGGGCTTCTAGCGTCACGTCTGCGGAAGGTACTAAGCGGTCGCTCACCCAAGGTGGGGCCGCGGAATCCCGCACGGGCCGCATCCCCAGGACGAGGAGAAGCAGCAATGTCCACCACTGAGCAGCGGGTCGCCGTCGTTACCGGAGCCGCGCGCGGCATCGGTGCCGCCACGGCCGTACGACTGGCCGCCGAAGGCCGCGCCGTCGCCGTCATCGACCTCGACGAGGCCGCCTGCAAGGACACCGTCGAGAAGATCACCGCGGCCGGCGGCAAGGCCGTCGCGATCGGCTGCGACGTCTCCGACGAGGCGCAGGTCGAGGCGGCCGTCGCCCGGATCGCCGAGGAACTGGGCGCGCCGACCATCCTCGTCAACAACGCGGGCGTGCTGCGCGACAACCTGCTGTTCAAGATGAGCGTCTCCGACTGGGACACCGTCATGAACGTGCACCTGCGCGGCGCCTTCCTGATGTCGAAGGCCTGCCAGAAGCACATGGTGGACGCCGGCTTCGGCCGCATCGTCAACCTGTCCTCGTCCTCCGCCCTCGGCAACCGCGGCCAGGTCAACTACTCCGCCGCCAAGGCCGGTCTGCAGGGCTTCACCAAGACCCTCGCCAAGGAGCTCGGCAAGTTCGGCGTCACCGCCAACGCCGTCGCCCCCGGCTTCATCGCCACCGAGATGACCAAGGCCACCGCCGACCGCGTCGGCATGGGCTTCGACGACTTCAAGGCCGCCGCCGCCACCCAGATCCCGGTCGCCCGCGTCGGCGAGCCCGACGACATCGCCAACGCCATCGCCTTCTTCACCGGTGAGGCGGCCGGATTCGTCTCCGGCCAGGTGCTGTACGTCGCCGGCGGACCGCTCGACTAGGGCACGCGGAGACCAGGGAACACCGGGATTAGGGACCACTGACATGACTGAACTCCCCGCCCTCTCCGGGAAGGTCGCGCTCGTCACCGGCGCCAGCCGCGGCATCGGCTACGGCGTCGCCGAGGCGCTCGTCGCACGCGGCGACCGCGTCTGCATCACCGGCCGCAACGAGGACACGCTGAAGGAGGCCGTCGACAAGCTCGGCGCCGACCGGGTCATCGGCGTCGCCGGCAAGGCGCACGACGAGGCTCACCAGGCCGTCGCCGTCGAGCGCACGATGGAGGCCTTCGGCCGCGTCGACTTCCTGGTCAACAACGCCGGCACCAACCCGGTCTTCGGGCCGATCGCCGACCTCGACCTGAACGTCGCGCGCAAGGTCTTCGAGACCAACGTGATCTCGGCGCTCGGCTTCGCCCAGCGCACCTGGCACGCCTGGCAGAAGGAGAACGGCGGCGCGATCGTCAACATCGCCTCCGTCGCGGGCCTGTCGCCCTCGCCCTTCATCGCCGCCTACGGCGTCAGCAAGGCCGCGCTGATCAACCTCACGGCACAGCTGGCGCACGAGTTCGCGCCGGGGGTGCGGGTCAACGCGATCGCCCCGGCGGTCGTCAAGACCAAGTTCGCCGCCGCCCTGTACGAGGGCCGCGAGGAGGAGGCCGCGGCGGGCTACCCGCTGGGCCGGCTCGGCGTGCCCTCCGACATCGGCGGTGCCACCGCCTTCCTCACCTCGGAGCAGTCCGCCTGGGTCACCGGCCAGACGCTCGTGGTCGACGGCGGCATCTTCCTCAACGCCGGCGTGGCCTGATCTCGCCCACCTCCCGCCCGCCGGGACACGTCCGGACACGGGCGCCGTCGTCGACGACGGCGCCCGTGTCCGCGTTTCGAGACCGGGGGGTCATGACAACGTAGTCATCGTCAAATGATCAAAACCCCTGTTCAGAAGGGGGTTCAGGTGGCGTGGGGCTGCGGTATGGTCTGCCGACCTTGGTACGGCGGATCGAGGAGCGTGCGCGTGTTCAACCGGAAGCGAGGCCTGCGGCGGATCGCGGCCATCGTGTCCATATCGACGCTGGTCACCGGGTGCGGCATCCTGTCGTCCGACAGTTCGCAGGACGAGGGGCCGATCGTGGTGGGCACGACCAGCGCCCCCAGCACCCTCGACCCGGCCGCCTCGTGGGACGGCTCCTGGGAGCTGTTCCGCAACGTCTACCAGACGCTCCTCAGCTACCCCAACGGTGCGACCGCGCCCGAGCCCGACGCCGCCGAGAACTGCGCGTTCACCGACTCCACGAACCAGGTGTACCGCTGCGAGCTGCGCGAGGGCCTCACCTTCTCCAACGGGGAGCCGGTGGACGCCCAGGCGGTCAAGCACTCGATCGACCGGATCAAGGACATCGACGTCAACGGCGGCCCCGCCGGACTGCTGGGCACCCTGGAGCGGGTCCAGGCGCCGAGCGAGCGGGAGGTGGTCTTCCACCTCGGCAAGCCCGACGCCACCTTCCCCTTCGTGCTCGCCACACCCGCCATGTCGATCGTCGAACCGGGCGGCTACCCGGCGGACGCCCTGCGCGAGGACGGCGGGATCATCGGCTCGGGCCCGTACACGCTCCAGTCGTACGAGGAGGGGGAGCGGGCCGAACTGGTCCGCAACGACCGCTACAAGGGCTTCGCCGACCGCCACAACGACGCGGTCACCATCCGCTACTTCGACGACTCCGCCGGCATGGTGAAGGCCCTGCGCGACGGGGACATCCACGTCACCTACCGGGGTCTCGCGGCCGACGACGTCATCACGCTGCAGGGCAGGACCAGCAAGGACGAGGGCCTCCAGCTGGTCGAGGGCAGCGGCACGGAGATCCGCTACCTCGTCTTCAACCCCGAGGACCCGTGGGCGGGCCGGAAGGAAGTGCGCCAGGCCGTCGCCCAGGTGATCGACCGGAACGCGATCGCCCACAAGATCTACCAGGACACCGTCGATCCGCTGTACTCGATGGTCCCCAAGGGCCTGACCGGCCACACCACGGGCTTCTTCGACGACTACGGCGACCCCAGCGTCGACAAGGCCGGCGAGATCCTCACCGACGCCGGCATCACCGAGCCCGTCCCGCTCACCCTCTGGTACACGAGCGACCGCTACGGCTCCGAGACGGAGCTGGAGTTCAAGGAGATCAAGCGGCAGCTCGACGCCTCGGGCCTGTTCGACATCACGCTGGAAAGCCGCCCCTGGAAGACGTACGTCACCGGATACCAGAAGGGCGAGTACCCGGTGTTCGGACGCGGCTGGTCGCCCGACTTCCCGGACGCGGAGAACTTCATCGCGCCCTTCGTCGGTGAGCAGAACGCGCTCGGGACGCCCTACCCGGCCCCGGAGATCACCGGTGAGCTGCTGCCGCGCTCACGCCGGCAGAGCGACCGGGCCAACGTGGAGAAGGACTTCGAGCGCGCGCAGCAGATCCTCGTGGACGACGTGCGGCTGCTGCCGCTGTGGCAGGGCAAGCAGTACGTGGCCACCAGCACCGACATCTCGGGTGCGGAGCGGGCCATGGACCCGTCGACGATCATGATGATGTGGCAGCTGTACCGCAAGACCAGCTGGTAGGCGCTGCCGTTCTCCCGGTGGGTGCGTCGGTTGTCAGTGGTCGCCGGTAGGTTCTTCAGGACTGGAAGCGACCGCACAGCGTAAGGAAGTTGACGTGACCGACATCGCCATGCTGCCCGAGTCCTGGCGCGAGGTGCTGGGCGGCGAACTGCAGGAGCCCTACTTCAAGGAGCTGATGGAGTTCGTCGAGGAAGAGCGGGCGAACGGCCCCGTCTACCCACCGCGCGAGGAGGTCTTCGCCGCGCTGGAGGCCACACCGTACGACCGGGTGAAGGTGCTGGTCCTCGGGCAGGACCCGTACCACGGCGAGGGCCAGGGGCACGGGCTGTGCTTCTCGGTCCGGCCGGGCGTCAAGGTCCCGCCGTCCCTGCGCAACATCTACAAGGAGATGCACGCGGAGCTGGGCACCCCGATCCCGGACAACGGCTATCTGATGCCGTGGGCGGAGCAGGGCGTCCTGCTGCTCAACGCGGTGCTCACGGTCCGGGCCGGCGAGGCGAACTCGCACAAGGCCCGGGGCTGGGAGCTGTTCACCGACGCGGTGATCCGCGCGGTGGCGAACCGGCCCGACCCGGCGGTGTTCGTCCTGTGGGGCAACTACGCGCAGAAGAAGCTGCCGCTGATCGACGAGGCGCGGCACACGGTGGTCAAGGGCGCGCACCCCTCGCCGCTGTCGGCGAAGAAGTTCTTCGGCTCCCGCCCGTTCACGCAGATCAACGAGGCGGTCGCGGCGCAGGGCCACGAGGCGATCGACTGGACCGTCCCGAATCTGGGCTGACTCGCGCGTTGCGGGCCGCCTGACCGGGATCGCCGGTATGTGCCGTTAGCGTCGTCGGGGACAGCCGACGACGGGCACGGAGGACGCGGTGGCCAAGGGACAGGAGCAGGCGGCGCCGGACGCCGTCCTGACGCGGATCGGACAGGTCGCCATGCTGCACCACGCGGGAGACCGCGAGGAGGCCCGGCTCCGGTTCCTGAGTCTGTGGGCGGAGATCGGCGAGCACGGCGACCCGCTGCACCGCTGCACCCTCGCCCATTACCTGGCCGACACCCAGGACGACCCGGGTGACGAACTGGCCTGGGACCTGCGGGCCCTGTCGGCCGCCGAGGAACTGGCGGACGCCGGGCCGGCCGACCGGGACGGGGGCGAGGACGGCGAGCTCGCCGCGCGGGCCCTCTACCCCTCGCTGCATCTGAACCTGGCCGCCGACTACGACCGCCTCGGCCACCGCGAGGCCGCCAGGCTGCACCTGCGGCGCGCCCGCACGGCCGCCGGCGCACTCTCCTTCGACCGTTACGGCGACCGTGTGCGCGCGGCGATCGACCGGCTGGCCCGGCGCCTGGCCGACGCCGGACCGCCGGCCGACGCCGGACCGCCGGGCGGCGCCGGGCCGCCCGCGGACGGGCCCGACCGTCCCGACGGGTGGTGGGGGCCGCCGCGTCAGTGGCCGTAGTCCGGCCGCAGACGCAGGTTCGCCCGCCCCGGCCTCAACGGCCGTACGTCCGGTCGCAGATGACCGCCTCGGGGCTGCCCGGACGCCAGCCGCCGTACTTCTTGCCCAGCGAGCAGATGTCCGCGTTCTCGCCGGTGCCGGTGTCGCCCCCGGGCGACCGCGGGAGGCCGGGGACCACGGCACGGGGGCGCTCGGGGGCTCGGGTCCGCTCCGGTGCCTCGGGGCGGGCCGGGGGCGGCTGTCGCTCCGGGCGGGCCCGGGCGGCCGGCGGCTCGTCTTCCGGCGGGTCCGCCGGGGGTGCCGTGCGGCGCGGCTCGTCGGCCGGTTGGTCCGGGGTCCGGGAAGGGCCGATCATCTCCAGTGCCTCGCGGGCCGGCGCCTGCACGACCCGTGGTTCGGCGGGGCCGTCCGGACGCGGCGCGGACGAGCGGGCGCCGGGTGCCGACGGGTCGGCCGCGGTCGGGCCCTGGACCGTCGTACAGCCGGTCAGCGCCGCGGCCACGGTCACCAGGAGAGCTGCGGTGGTCGTCGTTCGATGCACCCGCGCCACTCTGGCGGGCCGGGCCCCTGCCGCGACGGCGGACAGGCGGAGGTTGCCCCGCACGGGTGATCTCCGGCCCCGTACGGAGGCCCGTGCGCCGCCCGGGGTGACGTCAGTCGCCCGTGGCACCGTCGATGCGTTCGCGGAGCAGGTCGGCGTGCCCGTTGTGGCGGGCGTACTCCTCGATCATGTGGGTGTGGATCCAGCGCAGGGTGTAGCGCTCACCGGTGCGCCGGTGCTTGCCCCGGGTCGGCGCGTCGAGGGGGACGCCGGCCGCGTTGCGCCGGGCCGCCTCGATCTCGGCCTGCCAGGTGGCGTGGGCGTCCGCGAAGGTGTCCGACCCGGTCACCCGGAATTCGCCGTCTGGGTCCGCGTCCGTGTAGTAGATGGGCTCGGCGTCCTCGTCGGCCAGCACCCTGCGGTACCAGCTGCGCTCCACCTCGGCCATGTGCCGCACCAGCCCCAGCAGGGACAGCGTGGAGGGCTCGGCGGCGGCGGTCCTGAGCTGGGCGTCGGTGAGGCCCTCGCACTTCCACGCGAGGGTCTGCCGGTGGTACTCCAGCCAGCCCTCCAGCATGGTGCGTTCGTCGGATTCGGGGGCGGGCTCGCGGCGCTCGGTCGTCATGGCGCCATCCTCGCTCACCCGGTGCCCCGCCCACCATCGGGTTTCATTCGCCCAGCAGCCCGTCCAGCAGCTCGCGCAGCCCGGCCCGCACCTCCGCCGGGTCCGGAACCTCGGCGTGGAAGGACCCGGCCACGCAACTGAACATCAGCCCGTCCGCCCAGGCGACCAGTGACAGCACGTGCCGGGCGGGGTGGGCCGAGCCCATGGCGGTGACGAGCGCGCCCAGTTGGTCCCGGAACCGGGCGCCCGCCGCGTCGAAGTGGGCCCGCAGTTCCGGGCGGCGCGTGGCCTCCAGGGCCAGTTCGTAGCGGGCCAGGGTCAGCGCGCGGTTCCGGGTCAGCGCGCGGTGCGTGGCCAGTGCCAGCGCGTCCACCAGGGCGTCGAGCCCGGACCGCGGGTCCGGCATCTCGTGCAGCGCCAGCACCCGCGCCTCCCGGTCGGCCAGGCGGCGCACCGCCAGTTCCAGGAGTGCCTGCCGGGTCCTGGCGACGTTGGAGGTGGAGCCCTGGGGGAGCGCGGCCGCCTCGTCGACCGCGCGGTGGGTGAGTCCGCGCATGCCGCGCTCGGCGAGCAGGGCGAGAGCGGCGTCGGCGACGAGGTCGGCGCGGGAGGCGCCCGTGGGGGGCGCGGGGGATGCGGTGCGTGCGGGCATGAAAGCCAACCTACCTTCTTCACTACGGCTGTAGTACAGTCGAACCAAGCGTTCACTACATCTGTAGTGAACGGGATGTGCCGACGAGGGGACAGAGTCATGCCAGGCGTGAAACGGGCCGTCGTGATCGGCGGCGGGATCGGCGGGCTGACCGCGGCGGCGGCCCTGCACCAGCGCGGCCTGCGCGTCACCGTCCTGGAGCGGGCCGCCTCGCTCCAGCCGATCGGCGCGGCGATCTCCCTGTCGCCCAACGCGCTGCGCGCCCTGGACGTCATCGGGCTCGGGGACGAGATCCGCGACCTCGCCGCCTGGCAGGGCGACGGGGGACTGCGCACACCGGGCGGACGCTGGCTCTCCCGCTCGAACGCCGAGGCCGCCGCGGCACGCTTCGGCGGTCCGCTGGTGCTGCTGCACCGGGCCACGCTCATCGACCGCCTGGCCGCGCTGCTGCCGGCGGACGCCGTCCGCACCGCCGCCGACACGCGGCTCGCCGACCCCGGCGACCGCGACCGGCCGGCCCGCGTGCGCACCCCGCACGGCGAGCTGGAGGCCGATCTGGTCGTCGCGGCCGACGGCATCCGCTCCGGCGTACGCGGCACGCTGTTCCCGCGCCACCCGGGGCCCGTCTACTCCGGCTTCACCACCTGGCGGGTGGTGATCCCCGTCCCCGGCGCCGACTTCGCCTCGCACGAGACCTGGGGCCGGGGCCGCATCTGGGGCACGCACCCGCTCAAGGACGGCCGGGTCTACGCCTACGCCGCCGCCGTCGCTCCGCCGGGCGGGCACGCGTCCGACGAGAGGGCCGAGCTGCTCCACCGGTACGGCGACTGGCACGACCCGATCCCCGCCGTCCTCGCCGCCGCCCGCCCCGAGGACGTCCTGCGCCACGACGTGCACCACGTAGTGGAGCCGCTGCCCGCCTACCACGGCGGCAGGGTCGCCCTCGTCGGCGACGCCGCGCACGCCATGCCGCCCACCCTCGGACAGGGCGGCAACCAGGCGATCGAGGACGCGATCGTGCTCGCCCACCACTGTGACGACCTGGCCGCCTACACGGCCGCGCGTCTGCCCCGTACCACCGCCATCGCCCGGCAGGCCGTGAAGGTCGCCCGCCTCAACCTGATGACCAACCGGGCCGGCACCGCCGTGCGCGACGCCGCGATCGCCGCGCTGTCCAAGGCCGGCCCCGCCCTCTTCCTGCGGAGCTTCGACGGCATCGCCGACTGGCGGCCCCCGCGGTCCCCGTATGCTTCCCGGCAGACCCAGGCAGGCGAGCGTTAGAGGAGCACACCCCGTGAAGGTCGGCGTCATCGGACTCGGCGACATCGCGCAGAAGGCCTATCTGCCGGTGCTCGCCGTCCTGCCCGGGGTGGAACTGCACCTGCAGACCCGCACCCCCGCCACGCTCACCCGGATCGGGGAGAAGCTGCGCCTTGCGCCGGAGCGGCTCCACGCCGACCTCGACGCGCTCCTGGCCGCGGGCCTCGACGCCGCCTTCGTGCACGCGCCGACCGCCGTCCACCCCGAGATCGTGACCCGGCTGCTCGAAGCCGGCGTCCCGACCTACGTCGACAAGCCGCTCGCCTACGAACTCGCCGACTCCGAGCGCCTGGTGACCCTCGCCGAGGAGCGCGGCACCAGCCTCGCCGTCGGCTTCAACCGGCGCCACGCCCCCGGCTACGCGCAGTGCGCCGAGCACCCGCGCGAGCTGATCATCATGCAGAAGAACCGCACGGGCCTGCCCGAGGACCCCCGCACGATGGTCCTCGACGACTTCATCCACGTCGTCGACACGCTCCGCTTCCTGGTGCCGGGCCCGGTCGACGACGTCACCGTGCGCGCCCGCGTCCAGGACGGCCTGCTCCACCACGTCGTGCTCCAGCTCGCCGGCGACGGTTTCACCGCCCTCGGCGTCATGAACCGGCTCAGCGGCTCGGCGGAGGAGATCCTCGAGGTCTCCGGTCAGGACACCAAACGCCAGGTGGTCAACCTCGCCGAGGTGATCGACCACAAGGGCCAGCCGACCGTGCGGCGGCGCGGCGACTGGGTCCCGGTGGCCCGGCAGCGCGGCATCGAACAGGCGGTGCTCGCCTTCCTGGACGCGGTGCGCGCCGGCAAGGTGCTCAGTGCCCGGGACGCGCTGGAGACCCATGAGCTGTGTGAGCGGGTGGTACGCGCGGTGCACGAGCGTTCCGCCTGAGCCGCACCGCCCGTACGCCCTCGCCGACGCCCCACGCCGCGAGGATCAGCAGGGACGCGTGCAGCGTCCAGTCGCCGAAGCGGACGTACGGCGTCGTCCCGTGCGTCACCGGGACCTCGTACACCCGCGACTCGCTCGCGTCCGTACCGAGCCACGAACCGATCCGCGCGCCGTTCGCGTCGTAGACGGCCGAGACGCCGGTCAGCGTCGAGTGCACCATCGGCCGGCCGGTCTCGGCGGCGCGCAGCGCGGCGAGCGAGGCGTGCTGCTCCGGCGCCCAGGTGTGCTGGAAGGTCGACGTGGACGACTGGGCGAGCAGGACCTCGGCACCGTCGGCGGCGAGCCGGCGGCTCATGTCGGGGAACGCGCTCTCGAAGCACACCATCGGCCCGACGCGCAGCCCGTCCCCGACGTCCATCACCACCTGCTCACTGCCCCGCCGCCGGTCCTCGCCCGCCGCCTCGCCCACCGACGTCGCCCAGCCCAGCAGCGAACGCGCCGGGACGTACTCCCCGAAGGGAACGAGCCGCATCTTGTCGTACCGGTCGCCGGTCGGGCCGTCGGGACCGACGAGCACCGAACTCTTGTAGATGCCCGGCTTGTCCGAGCGCCGCGCGTCCACGTTGACCAGGATGTCAGCGCCGGTCTCCCCCGACAGCGCCGCGAGCCGCCGGGCCAGATCGGGCCGGTCGTCCAGGTCGAAGCCGACACTGCTCTCGCCCCAGACGATCAGATCGAGGTCCCGGCCGGCGAGCCCTCGGGTCAGCTCCTCCTCGCGGTCGAAACGCCGGTCGGCGCTGTCCGCCCCGGCGACGACGCCCGGCTGCACCACCCCGATCGCCACCCGCTCACCGCCATCGGGGCGCGGGGACCAGACCCAGGCGGCGGAGGTCGCCGCGGCGGTGGCCAGGAGCCCCGCGAGAGCGGGCACCCGGGCCCGGCGGACGGCGACGAGCACCGCCACGGCGACGTTGACGGCCACCACCAGGAAGCTCAGCAGCCACACCCCGCCCACCGAGGCGAGGCGCAGCGCCGGCGCCACCTGCCACTGACTCGCGCCGAGCACGCCCCAGGGGCCGCCGAGCCCCTCCCAGGAGCGGACCAGCTCCACCGCCAGCCAGCCCGACGGCAGTACCACGAGCGCCGCCGCCACCCGACCGGCCGAGGGCGCCCCGCCCAGCATCCGGCGCACCAGCCAGCCCCAGGGCGCCCACAGCGCTCCGAGCAGCGCCGCGACGACGAACGTGAACACGTGCAGGTTGGGCAGCAGCCAGTGGTGCATGGCCAGCATGAAGCCGAAGCCGCCGCACCAGCCGTCGTACACGGCGCGCTTCCCGCGCGGCGCGCCGCGGGCCAGCAGCAGCCAGGGCACCAGGGCGATCCAGGCCCACCACCACAGGGCCGGGCCCGGAAAGGCGAGCACGGGCAGCGCGCCGGCGAGTACGGCGGTGGCCGAACGGCGCCACGGGGAGGCGAGCCAGTGACCGAGGATCCTCATGGGCGCCTCCCTACCCCTTGGTCCCTTCAGTGTGCGCTCTCGACGAGGGCGGATTCAGTTGATCACATCGGATGTCCGCGCCCCGTGAAGCGCGACCTCCGCCTAGGATGATCGATGATCGATCAGACGGCCGGATGGCTCCGTGCTCCCGGCCCTCGCTCACTGGAGGTACTCATGTCACGTCCCCTCACGGTGGTCACCGGTGGCAGCCGGGGCATCGGTGCCGCCACCTGTCTGCGGCTCGCCGCCGACGGGCACGACGTCGTCGTGGGCTATGTGCGGGACGACTCGGCCGCCGAGGCGGTCGTGGCCGGGGTGCGCGAGGCGGGTGGCCGCGGCCTCGCGGTGCGGGCGGACACCTCGGCGGAGTCCGACGTCGAGCGGCTCTTCGAGGTGGCGGAGGAGCGGCTCGGCCCGGTGACGGGCCTGGTGAGCAACGCGGCCGTGACCGGGCCGCTCGGCCGGCTCGCCGACAGCGACACCGCGACCCTGCGCCGGGTCCTCGACGTCAACCTGCTGGGGGTGCTGCTGTGCTCCCGCCGCGCCGCGCAGCTGATGACCGCGCGGGGCGGCGGCGCGATCGTGAACGTGTCGTCGGGCGCCGCGACCATCGGCAGCCCGGGGGAGTACGTCCACTACGCGGCGACCAAGGCGGGCGTCGACGCCCTCACCCTGGGCCTGGCCAAGGAACTCGGCCCGGACGGAATCCGCGTCAACGCCGTCGCGCCCGGGGTCGTCGACACCGAGATGCACGCGGCCATGGGCGATCCGGAACGCGCTCGGCGAATGGGCGCGGCCGTCCCGATGGGCCGCCCCGGCCGGGCGGAGGAGATCGCCGCGGCGATCTCCTGGCTGATGTCGCCGGACGCCTCGTACACGACGGGTGCGGTGCTGCGGGTGGCCGGCGGACGCTGACGTCCGGCCCGGGGCCGCTCAGGCCGCTTCGATGACCTCGCCGCGGATCGCGGTGGCCCATTCGACCACCAGCAGCTCGTACTCCACGCGCTCCTGCGCCGACAGGGTCCCGCCCGCTCGCCGCCACAGGGCACGGATCTGGTCGTTCAGCTCCGCCGCGGACCGCACGGAACCAGGAGTCACGGAATCGGGGGACATGCGGACAAGCCTAGGGGCACGCACTGACAGTGCGCTACCGGACGGCTACACAAGCGATCCGGTCAGTGGGCCGACTCCGCGGCGTGCGGGCTCAGGACACCCGCGAAGACCAGGACGATGATGACGATGCCGAGCGCGATCCGGTACCAGACGAACGGCATGAAGCTCTTGGTGGAAATAAATCGCATGAACCATGCGATCACCGCGTACCCGACGGCGAAGGCGATGACCGTCGCGAAGAGCGTCGGGCCCCAGGAGACGTGGTCGCTCTCCATCGCGTCGGTGAGCTCGAACAAGCCGGACGCCAGCACCGCCGGGACGGCGAGCAGGAACGAGTACCGGGCCGCGGCCTCGCGCCGGTAGCCCATGAAGAGGCCGCCGCTGATGGTCGCCCCGGACCGGGAGACGCCGGGGACCAGGGCCATGGCCTGGCAGAGGCCGTAGATCAGGCCGTCCCGGACGGTCAGGTCCGTCAGTTCCTTGCGCTGCTGCGGGGCGCGGTGCCGGCCGCCCTTCTCGTCCCGCGCGGCCATGCGGTCCGCGACGCCGATGATCACACCGACGACGATCAGCATCGTCGCGGTGATCCGCAGGTCGCGGAACGGCCCCTCGATCTGGTCCTTCAGCGTCAGCCCCAGCACCCCGATCGGGATCGAGCCGACGATCACCAGCCAGCCCATGCGGGCGTCGGGGTCGTGGCGCATCTCCTTGTTCGTCAGCGACCGCGTCCAGGCGGAGAGGATCCGCCCGATGTCCTTGCGGAAGTAGATGAGGACGGCGGCCTCGGTGCCGATCTGCGTGATGGCGGTGAAGGCCGCTCCCGGGTCGTGCCAGCCGGAGAACGCCGCGGTCAGCCGCAGGTGCGCGCTGGAGGAGACGGGAAGGAACTCGGTCAGCCCCTGGACGAGTCCGAGGATGAGTGATTCAAACCAAGACATGAAGTTACGGAGTCCAAGTGCCGAACGAAAACGGGCATGGACACACCGAACCGCCGTGCGGTGATCAGGATCAGGCGTGCCGAGGGGCAGCGTAGCGCCCCAAAGTGAAGATCAGCCCACAGGGAGTTGACCTCCGGGGGCCTCCCGTCAGTTCCCGCGCAGCCGGTGCCGCTTGCGCCAGGCCACCACCGCGCCCGCCAGCCCCGGCAGCGCGATACAGGCCAGCGCGATCAGGAAGGCCGGCGAGGTCGGCGTCGAGGCACGGGCACCGGCCACGGCGTAGGCGGCGGTGTTGGGGATCGAGCCCAGCCCCGTCGCCAGCAGGAAGGGCAGCAGCCCCATGCGGGAGACGGCCGCGCAGTAGTTGACGGCGGCGAAGGGCACCCCCGGGAACAGCCGTGCCGCCAGCACCGAGCGGAAACCGTGCCGGCTCAGCTGCCCGTCCGCCGCCTTCAGCCACTTGCCCCGCAGCAGCGGCCGCAGCGCCTCCTGGCCCAGCATCCGGCCCAGACAGAAGGCGATGCCCGCGCCGAGCACCGTCCCCGCCAGCGCCGAGGCGAGGCCGAGCTGGGAGCCGAACAGGGCACCGGCGGCCAGGTTCAGCAGCGGACGCGGTACGAACGCGACGGTGCACAGCCCGTACGCCACCGCGTAGGCGACCGCCGCCGCGATCCCGCCGAGCTGCGGGGGCCAGCCGTCGGTCAGCAACTCCTGCGGCCGGAACAGCAGGACCGCCGTGGCCGCTGAGGCCAGCAGCAGGACGAGCAGGGAGAGCCGGGACCACGGGGAGAGCAGGACTCTCGCCACGCGGGCGGCGGCACCGGCCGGTGGGACCGGCCCGGCGGCCGTGGCGACGGCGAGCTCTGTCGCGGCGGTCCGGGGAGAGACCGTGGCGGTGCCCCCAGAGCGGGTGGTGGCATCGAACATCCGGTGACACTAACCGACAAATGTGTGTGATCGCCGTATGGTGCGTCTCATGAGCGTCACAGCCAGGGAAATTCCGGACGTGCCGCGCAGCCCCTACGCGGACACCGTGATGGAGCGGCTCACCGCCGTGTACGGTGCCGCGGCCGAACCCGAACGGGCCGCCGGCATGCGGGCGTACATGAGGGACGTCGCTCCCTTCCTGGGTCTGACCTCGCCCGTTCGCCGCGCCCTGACCCGCACCGTCCTGGAGGGAACACCCCGGCCGGCGGAGCCGGACCTCACCGCCGTGGCGCTCCTCTGCTGGCGGCTGCCCGAGCGCGAGTACCAGTACTTCGCCGTCGATCTCCTGCGCCGTCATGTGACGCATTGCTCTTCCGGATTCCTGCCCGTGGTCCGGCATCTGCTCACCACGGTGCCGTGGTGGGACACCGTCGACCTGCTCGCGGCGCACGTCGTCGGGGGACTGGTCGCGGCCGACCGCGGCCTCACCGCCGACATGGACGCCTGGAGCGCGGACGAGGACAGGTGGCTGGTCCGCACGGCGCTGCTGCACCAACTGCGGTACAAGGAACGCACCGACCCCGACCGGCTCTTCGGCTACTGCCTGCGCCAGGGCGGCCACGACGACTTCTTCGTCCGTAAGGCCATCGGCTGGAGCCTGCGCGAGTACGCCAAGACCGACCCGGACGCCGTACGCGCCTTCGTGGCCGGACACGGGCCGCGCCTCGCGCCGCTGTCCGTGCGGGAGGCGCTGCGGAACATCGGTCCGTAGCCGACCGGGGCGGCACGCTCCGGACTTCCGTGCCGTCAAAAACCATTCGACCCCGGGCAGCGCGTCGGCGAGGATCGGCGTCATGTTCCGGCACGCCTTCCACCTCGCAGCATCCGCGGTCGCGGATGCCCCGAAGGCTGCCGTCATCCTCTTCCCGGCAGCCGTCGACGGCGCCCGAAGCTGACCCTCCCCGGAACGTCCGGCGGACCCCGCAGGGGAGGGTCGGCCAGTCCCCCTGGGGTCCCACCACCGCCACGAGGCTTCGAGGAACCGCCATGTCCAAGACGGCGTACGTCCGCACCAAACCGCACCTCAACATCGGCACCATGGGCCACGTCGACCACGGCAAGACCACCCTGACCGCCGCCATCACCAAGGTGCTCGCCGAGCGCGGCGCCGGCACGTTCGTGCCGTTCGACCGCATCGACCGTGCCCCCGAGGAGGCAGCGCGCGGCATCACCATCAACATCGCGCACGTCGAGTACGAGACCGACACCCGGCACTACGCGCACGTCGACATGCCCGGCCACGCCGACTACGTCAAGAACATGGTCACCGGCGCCGCCCAGCTCGACGGGGCGATCCTGGTCGTCTCCGCGCTGGACGGGATCATGCCGCAGACCGCCGAACACGTCCTGCTGGCCCGGCAGGTGGGCGTCGACCACGTCGTCGTCGCCCTCAACAAGGCCGACGCCGGGGACGAGGAGCTCACCGACCTCGTGGAGCTGGAGGTCCGGGAACTGCTCACCGCGCACGGTTACGGCGGGGACGCCGTGCCCGTCGTACGGGTCTCGGGGCTGAGGGCGCTGGAGGGCGACCCGCGGTGGACGGCCTCCGTGGAGGCGCTGCTCGACGCCGTGGACACGTACGTGCCCATGCCCGAGCGGTACCTGGACGCGCCGTTCCTGCTGCCGGTGGAGAACGTGCTCACCATCACCGGCCGGGGCACGGTCGTCACCGGAGCCGTCGAGCGCGGCACGGTCCGCGTCGGCGACCGCGTCGAGGTGCTCGGCGCGTCCGTCGAGACGGTCGTCACCGGCCTGGAGACCTTCGGCAAGCCGATGGAGGAGGCCCAGGCCGGGGACAACGTGGCGCTGCTGCTGCGCGGCGTCGCCCGTGACACGGTGCGCCGGGGACACGTGGTCGCCGCACCCGGCAGCGTCGTACCGGCACGGCGGTTCACGGCGCGGGTGTACGTGCTGTCGGCGCGCGAGGGCGGACGCTCGACGCCCGTCGCCACGGGATACCGGCCGCAGTTCTACATCCGCACCGCCGACGTGGTCGGGGACGTGGACCTCGGCGAGGCGGCCGTCGCCCGGCCCGGGGACACGGTCACGATGACCGTGGAGCTGGGGCGGGACGTGCCGCTGGAGACCGGGCTCGGGTTCGCCGTCCGCGAGGGCGGGCGGACCGTCGGAGCGGGGACCGTGACGGCCGTCGGCTGACGCGGCCGGCGGTTGGCACAATGGGCAGGTGAACGAAGCCGTACCCGTCACCCGTGTCACCGACCACGGCACCGCCAAGCTCATGCCCGACGTCGACCGGGAACGGGCCTGGCTGCTCACCGTCGATGGGGCTCCGCAGTCGTACGTCGACCTGGACGAGCCGGCGCACCTGGAGTTCGAGTACACGCGCCGGCTCGGCCACGTCCTGGACACGGTCGCCGAGCCGACGCGTCCGCTGGACGCGGTGCACCTGGGCGGAGGCGCGTTCACCCTGCCCCGGTACCTGGCCGCGACCCGGCCCGGTTCCCGCCAGGACGTCGTCGAGGCAGACCGGGGACTGCTGGACCTGGTCGCCGAGTACCTGCCCCTTCCGGAGGGCGCGGGCGTCACCGCCCACGGCACCGACGCCCGCGCCTGGTTGGAAACCGCCCCCGAGAACTCGGCCGACGTCCTGGTCGCCGACGTCTTCGGGGGCTCACGGGTGCCCGCGCACCTGACCTCCGTCGGCTACGCCCGTGCGGCGGCCCGCGTCCTGCGACCCGACGGCGTGTACGTGGCCAACCTGGCCGACACGGCGCCGTTCGGCTTCCTGCGCTCCCAACTGGCGACGTTCGCCTCCCTCTTCGCGGAGCTCGCGATCATCGCCGAACCGGGTGTGCTGCGGGGCCGCCGCTTCGGCAACGTCGTCCTCGTCGCCGCGCACCGGCCCCTCGACACGGCGGCGCTGGCCAGGCGCACCGCCGCCGACGCCTTCCCGGCCCGGGTCGAGCACGGACCCGCCCTGCGGGACCTCACCGGCGACGCGCGACCCGTGCGGGACGAGGACGCGGTGCCCTCGCCCGTGCCTCCCGCGGGGGCGTTCGGCATCGGCTGAGTACCGGGTTCCTAGGACTCGGTCGGAGGCTCCTCGGTGAGGCGGACGGTGCTCAGGATCTTCTGGATCGTCGCCTCCGGCACCTCTTCCTTGACGCCCTTGGCGCCGTAGAGGTTCCAGGTGACGAAGTCCCCGGCGCCGTTCTTGAAGGCGAAGGTGATCGCCTTGCCCTCGCTGTCGCACTTACCCTTCTGGGGCGTGCCCTCGGAGTGCGCCGTGATGACGCTGCCCTCGAGGCCGGAGGCGGTCGTGTACGCCTTCGGCTTGCCGTACTTGACGCTCTTCTTGTCCGGTTGGGTGTAACCGCCGAAGATCCACCACGGCACCCGGGTCTCGGCCGCCATGTTCGTGTCCTTGGCGCCGCTCTCCCCGCGCGTACCGGCGGTGGCGAGGGCGGTGCTCTCCTTGCGGCCGTCCTTGTTCTCGTCCGTGGTGCACCACTCGGACTTGAGGTAGGCCGGGGCGGTGACCGTGGTCCGGTCGAGCTTGCCGTCCTCCTTCTCCCACTCGAAACCGACGCTGGTGTCGGTGCTGTCGAGCTCCCAGTCGGCGGGCACGTCGAACATGGTGCCGAAGCGCGGGTTGGCGACGACCTGCCAGCCCTCGACGGTGGGCGTCAGCTCGCCACCGCCGCGCGGGTTGTCGCCGGAGCCGGACGCGCTGGGATCGGCGGTCGGGGACTGCGACTTCTCCGCGGTCGCGGTCGCGGTCGGCTTCTTGTCCTTGCCGTCGTCGGCCTGGTCGTCCTTGTCACCGCCCAGCACCAGGAACCCGGTGACCCCGGCGGCCACCACGACCGCGAGCGCCGCGACGATCGCGACCACCTTGGTCCGGTTCCCGCCACCGTCACCGCCGCCGCCGGTGGCCGCCATCGGAGTGGTGACGGGCTGCGGCGTGCTCCACTGCTGTTGCCCGTACGCGCCGGGCTGCTGCTGGTAGCCGGGCTGCTGGTACGGATTCGGCTGCTGGTACCCCGGCTGCTGGTACGGGTTGTTCGGCGGATTGTTCTGCGGGTTCTGCTCGCCCCCGGGCGGCTGCTGTCCTGGCCACATGAGCAGTCACCCTAATGCCGCCGAGGACACGATTCGGTCACTGCCCTTTGTCAGGGACGTACCGAACGGTGGCGAGGATCTTCCGGACGGTGCCGTCCGGCACCTCGTCGGCGACGTTCGCCGCCCCGTAGAACGACCAGGAGACGAGGTCGCCGTCGGCGGTCTCGAAGGCGAACGTCGTCGCCTTGCCGTCCACGTCGCACTTGTCCCGCCTCTCGACCCCGGACGACCGGGAGGTGGCGACGCTGCCCACGATGCCGGAGGACGTGGTGAAGGAGGTGACCGGTCCCGTCGTCACCTTGTCGTGCGCCGGCTGGGCGAAGGCCCCGTAGACCCAGGCCGCCGAGTCCTTCCCGGCGATCTCCTCGGTGCCGCGCGCCCCCTCGTTGCCCCGGGTGCCCGCACTGGCCAGGGGCACGTGGTCGACCCAGCCGTCCCGGTCGCTGTCCGCCGCGCACCACTTCTCCTCGAGGACGGCCGGGGCCCTCATGGCGACCAGGGGCTCGTCCTCGGGGTCGTCGTTCTCCGCCACGTAGGTGACCCAGGTGGGCGCCTTCGGCACCCAGGAGGCCGGAACGTCGAAGGCGATGCCCAGGTCGGGGTTGGTGACGACCTGCCAGCCCTCCACGGTCGCCCGCGGTCCGTCCGCACCGGCGGCCGACGCGGGCTCCGAGGAGGCGGCGGGGCCGGGCTCGGCCCGGTCGTCACCGCCGCCCAGCAGGATGGTCCCAGTGACGGCGGCGGCGACCACGACCGCCGCGGCGGCGACGATCGCCACCACCTTCGTACGGCCGCGGCCCGGTGGCCGTACGGGCGGCGGGGCGCCCGTGGGCGCGGGGGTGTGCCAGGCCGCGGGCGGCTGCCGGCCCGCGTAGGGCGACTGCCCGGCGTACGGCTGGTGCTGTCCGGCGTACGGGGGGCGCCCGGCATGAGGCTGGTGCTGCTGGTGGCCGGGCTGCTGGTACGGGTCGGGATGCCGCGAGTTCGGTCCGCCGGCGGACGGCTGTTCTCCTGGCCACATGGCCGGCAAGCATACGGCGATCATTCGGCGTGCCTGGTCCTCGGATACTACTCGCGGGTAACCTGTCGTCCATGAGCGCAGACCAGATGTCGATAGGCGAGTTGCTCGCCGCCACGGTGCCGATGGTCAGGACCCTGAACCTCGAGTACCTGGAGACCACTCCGGAGAGGGCCGTACTGGCCCTCCCGGACCAGAGCGAGTACCGCAACCACGTCGGCGGACCGCACGCCGGGGCCATGTTCACGCTGGGCGAGTCGGCCAGCGGCGCCATCGTGCTGGCGGCCTTCGGCGATCAGCTCTCCCGGGCGGTGCCGCTGCCGGTCACCGCGGAGATCGCCTTCAAGAAGATCGCGCTCGGCCCGGTCAGGGCCACGGCGACGCTCGGCCGTCCGATCGCCGAGGTGGTGGCGGAGCTGGACGCGGGCAGCCGCCCCGAGTTCCCGGTCAGCGTCGCCATCCAGCGCGAGGACGGCGCCGTGACCGGTGAGATGACCGTCACCTGGACCCTGCGCCCCAACGGCTGACACCCGCTGAACAGGTAGGCTTCCCGGGTCGCCTCGGTCGAGGCGACCCGGGAAGCGGCAGTCAGGCCCGCCCGGACCCGGAAGCAGGGGCGCGAATCGGAGGGTGTGGCGTTGCACGTCCAGGAGTGGCTCGACACGGTGCCCGCGGTGGCCGTCTACGCCGTGGTGGGACTCGTCATCGGACTGGAGAGCCTGGGCATCCCGTTGCCGGGCGAGATCATCCTGGTCTCGGCGGCCCTGCTGTCCTCCCAGCACGGCGGCATCGACCCGCTCGTCCTGGGCGCCTGCGCCAGCGCCGGCGCGGTGATCGGCGACTCCATCGGGTACGCCATCGGCCGCAAGGGCGGCCGGCCACTGCTGGCCTGGCTGGGCAAGAAGTTCCCCAGGCACTTCAGCGAGGGGCACATCGCCACCGCCGAACGGTCCTTCCAGAAGTGGGGCATGTGGGCCGTCTTCTTCGGCCGCTTCGTCGCCCTCCTGCGCATCTTCGCGGGTCCGCTCGCCGGTGTGCTGCGGATGCCGTACTGGAAGTTCCTGATCGCCAACGTCCTCGGCGGCATCGTCTGGGCGGGCGGCACCACCGCCGTCATCTACTACGTCGGCGTCGTCGCCGAGTCCTGGCTGAAGCGCTTCTCGTGGCTGGGCCTGGTGCTGGCCGTGGGCATCGGCATCGCCTCGATGCTGGTCCTCAAGCGCAAGGCGGCCAAGGCCCAGCCTCTGACCACCGGGGACTGAGGCGCCCCCAAAGGGGCGCGGGGCCGTGTCGATCTGCGGCTCCGCCGCGCGGGCGCGACCAGCCACGAACAACCCGCGGACGGCGTTCCTACAGACCGCCCCCCACTGCTCCCCGATGCTCCACAGCCAGCGCCGCGTACATCGTGCCGTTCAGCGTGACCCCCTGACGCTCCTCCTCCGTCAGCTCCCGCCTCACCTTCGCCGGCACCCCCGCCACCAGCGACCCCGGCGGCACCTCCATCCCCTGCGGCACCAGCGCCTGCGCGGCGACCAGCGACCCGGCGCCGATCACCGCGCCGTTGAGGACCGTCGCCCCCATGCCGATGAGACAGTCGTCACCGACGACGGCTCCGTGCACCACGGCGTTGTGCCCGATGGAGACCCGCTCGCCGACCGTGACGGGAAAACCGGGGTCGGCGTGGAGCGTGCAGTTGTCCTGGACGTTGCTGTCCGCGCCGACGGTGATCCGCTCGACGTCGCCGCGCAGCACCGCCCCGTACCAGACGCTCGCCCCGGCGTGCAGGGTCACGTCGCCGACGACCGAGGACGTCGGTGCCACGAAGGCCTCCGGATCCACCTTCGGTTCCCTGCCGCCGATGCCCGTGATCAGCGCCTGCTGCGTCATCTCCGCCTCCTGTTCGGGTGATGCCCCGGGTGATGTACGGCACCGTACGCCACCCGGTGGGGTGAAGATCACAGGCCTCCCGCGCCATGGCCGCAGGGCACGCGGACTACCGTGAGCGGGTGCCGAAGCGCAAGAACACGTATCCGTCCTGGCGGACCCGCCTCGCGCAGCGGGCCGTCCACGCGGGCTGGGCCTGGGTGCAGCGCACCGGCTCCGTCACCGCCGCACACCCCGGTCGCTTCCGCTTCGGCGCCCTCGGCACGGGCACCCGCCTCGCCTTCCCCCTCGGCACGGTCTTCGGCGAGCCCTGGATCCACGTCGGCGCCCACTGCATCATCGGCGAGCAGGTCACCCTCACCGCCGGGCTCATGCCCGACCTGGACCTGGGCCCCGAGCCGATCCTGCGCATCGGCGACGGAGTCGTCCTGGGCCGCGGCAGCCACGTCATCGCGGACACCACGGTCACCATCGGCAGCGACTGCTACTTCGGCCCGTACGTCTACGTCACCTCCACCAACCACTCCTACGACGACCCGCACCAGCCCATCGGCAAGCAGTGGCCCCGCATGGACCCGGTGGAGATCGGCCCCGGCTGCTGGATCGGCACCGGCGCGGTGATCCTGCCCGGCGCCCGCGTCGGCCGGAACGTGGTGGTGGCCGCCGGCGCGGTGGTCCGGGGCACCGTCCCCGACCACGCCGTGGTGGCGGGCGCCCCCGCACGGGTCGTACGGCGCTGGACGCCTGACGACGGCTGGCAGCCGCCCCTGCGGACGCCGGCCCCCGTGCCGATACCGGACGGGATCACGCCCGGACAGCTCCGGGCGCTGTCGCAGTTGGACGACGAGGCGGTGGCCCGGCTCGCCGAGTCGGACGACCGGCCGGCGACGGCGGGAAAACTGACGGAACCGGCGGGCGAGAGCTGAGCGTTCGGGCGCCCGGCGGTACGGTTCAGGGCGCCCCGCAGTACAGTTCGGTGAACGTCCGGGTGCGGCCGACGGCGGTCCGGGCACCGCACCGCGTCGCCCGGACCAGTGAACCAACACATGGACGGAATGTGGCGGACCTCGACCTGCTGACCCAGTCCCTGGCACGCAACGTCAGGCGCTGGCGCGCCGAGCGCGGCTTCACCCTGGAGACGCTCGCCGCGCGGGCGGGTGTCAGCCGCGGCATGCTCATCCAGATCGAGCAGGCCCGCACCAACCCCAGTCTCGGCACGGTCGTCAAGATCGGCGACGCCCTCGGCGTCAGCATCACCACCCTCCTCGACTGGGAGCAGGGCTCCACGGTCCGCGTCGTCCCCGCCGAGCAGGCGGTACGGCTGTGGCACACCGACGCGGGCAGCTTCAGCCGGCTGCTCGCCGGGAGGGAGGCGCCCGGCCCGCTGGAGATGTGGGAGTGGCGGCTGATGCCGGGCGAGAGGAGCCCGTCCGACCCGCACCCCACCGGCACGGTCGAGCTGGTGCACGTCACGGCCGGGGAACTCACCCTCACCGTCGACGGCGTGGCGCACCGGGTCCCGGCGGGGGCGAGCGCCTCCTTCGAGTCCGACACCCCCCACACCTACGGCAACGAGGGGGACGTGCCGATGGAGATGGTCATGGCGGTCTCGGTGCCGCCCGTTCGCTGAGACGGCCGTCCGCGCCGGCGCCCGCCGTTGCTAGCGTGCGGCCATGCACGCACCCATCGGCGACTTCGACCGCGCCAAACCCGCCCCGGACGCCCTCGACGAACTGACCCGCCCGGTCGCCGACGCCGTACGCCACTGGCGCGGCAGCGTCCCCGCCGACCAGTTCGTCTACGTCGACACCGATCCGGAGTGGGCCGACACCGCCACGTTCGTCGAGCACTACGGCCGTGAGCTGCTCGAACAGTCCGCCAACTGTGTCGTGGTGACCGGCAAGCGGGGCGGCGGCACCACCCTGGCCGCCTGCGTGGTGCCCTCGAACACCCGGGTCGACGTCAACGGTGCCGTACGCCGTCACCTGGGCGCCCGCAAGGCCTCCTTCGCGTCCATGGACACGGCGACCGGCGAGACCGGCATGGAGTACGGCGGCATCACCCCGGTCGGCCTGCCCGCCGACTGGCCCGTGCTGGTGGACCCGGCCGTCGTCGACCTGCCGTACGTCCTCGTCGGCAGCGGCCGCCGGCGCGGCAAACTCCTGGTGCCGGGCAAGGCCTTCGCCGAGTTGCCGGGGGCCGTGGTACTCGAAGGGCTGGGCGTGGCCTGAAGCCCGCGCGGTGGCGTGACGGGTGGTGCGGACCGCCCGCGGCAGGGCCGGCCCGCCTCCAGTCGGTGCGGACTCAGCCGAGCCGGGGGATCTCGATCGCGGGGCAGCGGTCCATCACCATGTCCAGGCCCGCGGCCCGCGTCCGCCCGTAAGCGGCCTCGTCGATCACACCGAGCTGGAACCAGACGGCGGCGGCGCCCTTCGCGACCGCCTCGTCGGCGACCGCGCCGGCCAGCTCGCTGTTGACGAAGACGTCCACGACGTCCACCTCGAAGGGGACGTCCGCCAGGGAGGCGTAACCCTGCTCCCCGTGCACCGTCTCCGCCTTGGGATGCACGGGCACGACGCGCTTGCCGAAGCGCTGGAGCACCTCGGCGACCCCGTACGCCGCGCGCTGCCGGTTGGACGACAGGCCGACCACGGCCCAGGTGTCGCCGAGCTCGGTGAGGATCCTGCGGACGGTTGCCTCGTCGCCGTACACCGGCGGCCTCCTTGGACTCTGGGACGACTCGCGTGTCGGGCCTTCCGGTGGGACAACGGACGGCGCGGTCGCGGGATTCCCGAGTGGAAGGGTGAACGGCCGGCGGGCGCGCCCCCGGTGCGGCACGGCCCCACCACGCCTACGCTCACCGCGTGCTGCGCATCATCGACGCCCGAACCGGCCAGCCCGTCCCCGCCGCGCCCGCCCGGCGGGGCCCGACCCGCGTCCACGTCCACGCGCCGGGCCCCGGGACGCCCGGGGTGCGGGTGTTGCTCGTCGCCGACCTGCTGATCCGCGCCCTCGAACTCGACGGCACGCCCGCGTGGGCGCTGCTGAGCGACGGGGAGGACGGGACCCGGCTGCGCGAGGCGGCGGCCGCCCTCGGCATCCGCCCCTTCGAGGACGCCGGCGCCTTCGGCCCGGGCGCCGGCCAGACCGTGCACGTGGTCGGCGAGGGCGGCGCCGCTCCCGAGGGGGCGACGGTCGCGGTGGCCGCCGCGGACCCGCCCGCGCCCGACCTCTCCGACCCCGACGCCCTGCGCCTCGCCCTGCTGGCACGGAACCACCACGCGCGCGTGGTGCTCGACGCGAGTGCGCTGGACGACGCCCGCGAGACCCTCGCCCGCTGGCGCCGCGCGGTCGCCACCTGGGCGCGGCAGCCGTCGCGCCCGGTGCCCGGCGAGGTGCGCGACCGGCTGCGGGCCGCCTGGGAGGACGACGCGGACGCGCCCGGGGTGCTGCGGGTCCTGCGCCAGGTGGAGACGGACCCGGACCTGCCCGACGGAGCCCGGTTCGAGACCTACGCCTACGCCGACCGGTTCCTCGGCCTCCACCTCGCCCGGGACGTCGGGGCCCCGCGGTGACCGCGGCCCTCGCCGCCCCCTCCGGCCGGGGCGACCGCGCCGGGGGGCGGGATCCGGCGAGCGCATAGGCTGGGCGGATGCAGGACGAGTACCGCACGGTCGCCCGCGCGGGTGTGCACGAGACCGAGATCAACCGCTCCCGCTTCCTGTGCGCCCTCGCCCCGGCCGCCACCGAGCAGGAGGCCCAGGAGTTCATCGCGGGCGTGCGCAAGGAGCACGCGGACGCCACCCACAACTGCTGGGCGTACGTCATCGGCGCCGACGCCGGCGTGCAGAAGGCCAGTGACGACGGCGAACCCGGCGGCACCGCCGGCGTCCCCATGCTCCAGATGCTGCTCCGCCGCGACATGCGCTACGTCGTCGCCGTCGTCACCCGCTACTACGGCGGGGTCAAGCTCGGCGCGGGCGGACTCATCCGCGCCTACGGCGGCGCGGTCGGCGAGGCCCTGGACGACCTGGGCACCCTCACCCGCCGCCGGTTCCGCCTGGCCACCGTGACCGTCGACCACCAGCGCGCCGGCAAGCTCCAGAACGACCTGCGCACGGCGGGACGCGCGGTGCGCGACGTCCGGTACGCCGAGGCGGTCACCATCGAGATCGGACTGCCGGAGGCCGACGTGGACACCTTCCGGGCGTGGCTCGCGGACGCCACCGCGGGATCGGCCGGGTTCGAGCTGGGCGGAGAGGCGTACGGGGACGCCTGACGGTAGGGGAGTAATAGGGACTTAACGGACATCGCGAGCCGGGAGTTCGAGGGCGAAACAGGAGTAACCACCCGGACTGTCGGACCCTGCCGTTAGTCTCGGGGATCATGCGACTGCTGCACACTTCCGACTGGCACCTCGGCCGGGCGTTCCACCGGGTGAACATGCTCGGCGCCCAGGCCGGGTTCGTCGACCACCTCGTCGAGACCGTGCGCGAGCACGGCGTCGAGGCCGTGGTCGTGTCGGGAGACGTGTACGACCGGGCGGTCCCGCCGCTCGCCGCGGTCGAGCTGTTCGACGACGCCCTGCACCGCCTCGCCGGCCTCGGCGTGCCCACGGTGATGATCTCCGGGAACCACGACTCGGCCCGCCGCCTCGGCGTCGGTGCCGGGCTGATCGACCGTGCCGGCATCCACCTGCGCACCGATCCGGCGGGGTGCGGGTCGCCGGTGGTGCTGCACGACGCGCACGGCGAGGTGGCCTTCTACGGGCTGCCGTACCTGGAACCGGCCCTCGTGAAGGCCGAGTTCGGGGTGGAGAAGGCCGGCCACGAGGCCGTGCTCGCCGCCGCCATGGATCGGGTCCGGGCCGACCTCGCCACGCGCGCGCGGGGCACCCGTTCCGTCGTCCTCGCGCACGCCTTCGTCACCGGCGGCGAGCAGAGCGACAGCGAGCGGGACATCACCGTCGGCGGAGTCGCCGCCGTGCCCTGTGGCGTCTTCGACGGCGTCGACTACGTGGCACTGGGCCACCTCCACGGCTGCCAGACCCTCACCGGGCGCGTCCGCTACTCCGGCTCCCCCCTGCCGTACTCATTCTCCGAGGCCGCGCACCGCAAGAGCATGTGGCTCGTCGACCTGGACGCCGACGGCACGGTCACCGCCGAGCGCGTCGACTGCCCGGTGCCGCGCGCGCTGGCCCGCCTGCGCGGCACCCTGGAGGAACTGCTCGCCGACCCGGAGCTCACCCCGCACGAGGAGGCGTGGGTCGAGGCGACCCTCACCGACGCGGTCCGCCCGGCCGACCCCATGGCCCGGCTCACCGAACGCTTCCCGCACACCCTGAGCCTCGTCTTCGATCCCGAGCGCGCGCCGGAGGACCCGGCGGTTTCCTACGCGCGGCGGCTCGCCGGCCGCAGCGACCAGCAGATCGCCGAGGACTTCGTGAGCCATGTGCGCGGCGCCGGACCCGACGACCACGAACAGACCGTGCTGCGGGACGCCTTCGACGCGGTGCGCGCCGACGACACCTTGCGGGAGGTGGCCCGGTGAGACTGCACCGGCTCGACATCACCGCCTTCGGGCCCTTCGGCGGATCGCAGAGCGTCGACTTCGACGACCTGTCGGCCGCCGGTCTCTTCCTGCTCCACGGGCCGACCGGCGCGGGCAAGACCTCCGTCCTCGACGCCGTCTGCTACGCGCTGTACGGCTCGGTGCCCGGCGCCCGCCAGAGTGGCCAGGGCATGACCCTGCGCAGCGACCACGCACCCGTGGGCACCCGCACCGAGGTGCGCCTCGAACTCACCGTCGCCGGACGGCGGCTTCAGATCACCCGGCAGCCGCCCTGGGAGCGACCCAAGCTGCGCGGCAAGGGCACCACCGTCGACAAGGCCCAGACCTGGCTGCGCGAGTACGACGCGGGTACCGGGACCTGGAAGGACCTCAGCCGCTCCCACCAGGAGATCGGCGAGGAGATCACCCAGCTGCTCGGCATGAGCCGCGAGCAGTTCTGCCAGGTCGTGCTGTTGCCGCAGGGCGACTTCGCGCGTTTCCTGCGCGCCGACGCGGAAGCCCGCGGCAAGCTGCTCGGCCGGCTCTTCGACACCCGGCGCTTCGCCGAGGTCGAGAAGCGCCTCGCCGAGCGGCGCCGCGCGACGGAGGCACGGGTGCGCGAGGGTGACGCCGCACTGCTGGCCGACGCCCACCGGATGCAGCAGGCCGCCGACGGGGCCATGGAACTGCCGGAGCTGGCCCCGGGCGAGCCCGGCCTGGCCGAGGCCGTGCTGGGCGCCGCCGCCGTCGCCCGCTCCACGGCCAGGGAGCTGCTGGCCGTCGCCGACAGCCGGCTCGCCGCCGCCGAGTCCGCCCAGGCCGCCGCCGAGCGCAACGTGGGCGACGTACGGGAACTGGACCGGCTGCAGCGGCGGTTCGCCGAGGCGAGGGAGCGGGCGGGGCGGCTGGCCGAGCGGGCCGACGCCCACCGCGCGGCGCAGGAGCGCATGCGGCGCGGCCGGAAGGCCGAGGCGGTGGCCCCGGCCCTGGAGCTGCGGGACGCCGCCGACGCCGCACACCGGCGGGCGGCGGACGCGGAGGCCCGCGCGCGTGCCCTGCTCCCGGACGACCTCGCGGACGCCGGTGCCGCCGGACTCGCCGCCGCCGCGCGCCGGGCGGCCCAGGAGCTGGGCGGCCTCGACTCCGCCCGGCGGGCCGAACAGCGCCTCGCCGGGCTGACCGAGGAGCGGGCCGGACTGGACCGCCAGGAACGCGCCGACGACGAGGCCCTGCGGGAGGCTGAGGCCTGGCTGGCCGGCTGGGAGCCGGCCCGCGACCGGCTCCAGGCACGCGTCACGGACGCCCAGGAGGCCGCGACCCGTGCCGGACAGCTCGCCGAGCGGCGTGACCCGGCCCGGCGCAGGCTGGAGGCCGCCCGTCGGCGGGACCGGTTCGCCCTGGACACAAAGGAGGCGGGGCGGCAGGCGCTCGAATCGGCCGAGCGTGCCGTCGAGGCCCGTGCCCACTGGCTCGACCTCAAGGAACAGCGGCTGGCCGGCATCGCCGCCGAACTCGCCGCCGAGCTCACCGACGGCGCGCCGTGCGCGGTGTGCGGAGCCACCGAACACCCCGCGCCCGCCCGGAAGGTCGCCGGGCACGTCGACCGAGAGGCCGAGGAGCGCGCGCTCGCCGCCCACCAGCAGGCCGAGGAACGCCGCGCGGAGGCCGAGCAGCGCCTGGGCACCGTACGGGAGGCACTGGCCGCCGCCACCGCGGAGGCCGGGGACACGACCACCGAACGGCTGGCCGAGGAGGCCGAGGAACTGGAGCGGCTCTACGCGCGAGCGAGGGCGGCCGCCTCCGGACTGCACGCCGCACAGGAGGAGCTGCGCCGGGCGGAGCAGGAGCGCGAGCGGCGGATCGCGGCCCAGCAGCAGGCGGCCGTACGGACCGCCTCCCGGATCGCCAACCGGGAACGGCTGGAGACGGAACGGGCGGCGTTGGAGGAGGAGTTGGTGCGGGCCCGCGGCACCGCCGGCAGCGTGGCGGACCGGGCCGCGCAACTCGAACGCCGGGCCGCGCTGCTCACCGAGGCAGCCGACACCTCCCGCGCCGCCGAGGACACGGCGCGGCGGCTCAAGGACGCCGACGCCCGCCTGTCCGACGCTGCCTTCCGCGCGGGCTTCGACACCCCGCGCGAAGCCGCTGCCGCGCTGCTCGACGACGACGCCCACCGCGAACTGCAGCGCCGGCTCGACGCCTGGGACGCGGAGGAGACCGCAGTCCGCGCCGTCCTCACCGAGGCCGACACCGCCGCCGCGGCCCAGCGCCCGCCCGCCGACCCGGCCGCGGCCGAACGCGCCGCCGCCGACGCCGGCCGCCGGCTGCGCGACGCCGCCTCGGCCCGCGACGCCGCCGCCCGGCGCTGCGCCGAGCTGGACCGGCTCTCCGACCGTGCCACCACCTCCGTGCACGGCCTCGCCCCGCTGCGGCGGGAACACGACCGCGTCGCCCGCCTCGCCACCCTGACCGCGGGCACCTCGGCGGAGAACGAACGCCGGATGCGCCTGGAGTCCTACGTACTGGCGGCCCGCCTCGAGCAGGTCGCCGCCGCCGCCACCGCCCGCCTGCGGCGCATGTCCTCCGGCCGCTACACCCTCGTCCACTCCGACGACCGGACCGGACGCGGCCGCAGCGGTCTCGGGCTGCACGTCGTCGACGCCTGGACCGGCCGCGAGCGCGACACGGCCACACTCTCCGGCGGCGAGACGTTCTTCGCCTCCCTCGCCCTCGCGCTGGGCCTCGCCGACGTCGTCACGGACGAGGCCGGCGGAGTGCGTCTGGACACCCTCTTCATCGACGAGGGCTTCGGCAGCCTCGACGACCAGACCCTCGACGAGGTCCTCGACGTACTCGACGCACTGCGCGAGCGGGACCGCAGCGTCGGCATCGTCAGCCACGTCGCCGACCTCCGCCGGCGCGTCCACGCCCAACTGGAGGTCGTGAAGGGACGGTCGGGGTCGGTGCTGCGGCAGCGGGGCACCGGCTGAGGAGCCCGGCCGGCCGGGCCGTACTCAGCGGCCCAGCGGCCGGCGGGGGAGCGGCGAGGAGTAGACGACGCTCGTGGTGACCGACCCCAGCGCGCTGATCCGGCCGGACACCTCCTCCAGATGCCGCATCGAACGGGCCGCGACCTTGATGACGAAGCAGTCGTCCCCCGTCACGTGGTGCGCCTCCAGGATCTCGGGCGTGACCGCCACCAGGTCGTGGAACGGCTTGTAGTTGGCGACCGGGTAGCGCAGCCGCACGAAGGCCAGGATCGGCAGCCCCAGCCGCTCCGGGTCGACGACCGCCGCGTACCCCTGGATGATCCCCGCCTCCTCCATCCGGCGGACCCGCTCGGTCACCGCGCTGGCGGACATCGAGACGGCACGCGCCAACTCCGCGTAACCCGCCCGCCCGTTGCGCTGAAGGGCGTCGAGGATGAGCCAGTCGGTGGCGTCCGGGGTATACGTCGTCATCCGCGAGAAGTACCAGTGAATCCCCGGCAGATGCAAGGGCAGGCCGGGGAATCCCACTTCAGGTGATCTGCTCGCCGAGCATAGGTTTGCGGCCAGGAGATCCACCGAGGAAAGGCCGGCAGACCATGACCACCGCCACCACCACGAACCCCGTCCTGCGCGTCGCCCCCGCGCCCGCCGCCGAAGCCGCCGCCTACTTCCGCGCGAGCCTCGCCTTCCACACCGACGTCTCGGACGTCGCCGCCGCGTTCGCGGCCGGCGGCGACCCGGGCTTCGTCCTCGTGGACATCCGCTCCACCGAGTCCTGGGACCAGGGCCACATCCCCGGCGCCGTCCACCTGCCCACGGCGCTCATCGCCGAACAGGCCGGCCGGCTCCTCGACCGCGACGTGCCGGTCGTGACGTACTGCTGGGGTCCCGGCTGCAACGGCGCGACCCGCGCCGCCCTCGCCCTCGCGGAACTCCGCTACCGGGTCAAGGAGATGCTCGGCGGCTTCGAGTACTGGGTGCGCGAGGGGTTCACCCACGAGACGTGGGAGGGTGCCGCGCGCCGCGCCGCCGACCCGCTGACCGTCCCGGTGGACGCGGCCGACTGCGGCTGCTGACGGACGGGCGAACCGCGCCGCGGTGATATTGGCATGCGCACCGGCGGCGCGCCGCCCATCATGGGTGCCCATGCCCCGACTTCCGCACCCCACCCCCGAAGAACTGCGCCGCGACCCCCTGCCCCTGCGCGGCCGGACCGCCCTCGTCACCGGCGCCAGCCGGCGCGGCGGCATCGGCCACGCCGTGGCCCGGCGGCTCGCCGCCTACGGGGCCGGCGTCTACCTGCACCACCACGTCCCGCACGACGCCGCCATGCCCTGGGGTGCCGACCGGCCCGAGGACGTCGCCGCCTCCGTGCGCGCCGCGCTCGGCGACCCGGACGCCACCGTGGTGACCGGCCCCGGCGACCTCGCCGACCCCGCCGCACCGGGCGAACTCCTCGCCACGGCCGCCGAAGCGCTCGGCGGGCGGCTGGACATCCTGGTCGCCAACCACGCCCTCAGCGGCTCCGACGGCACCCTCGACACTGTCGACGCCGCGATGCTCGACGCCCACTGGCAGGTCGACACCCGCTCGGTGCTGCTGCTCGTCCAGGCCTACGCCCGGCACCGTGCCGCGCTGCCGCCCCGCACGCCCGGCGGACGCGTCGTGCTGATGACCTCCGGACAGGACATCGCGGGCGGCATGCCCGGCGAGATCGCCTACGCGCTCCAGAAGGGCGCCCTCGCCTCGATCACCCGCTCCCTGTCCACGGCCCTCGCCGCACACGCGGTCACCGTGAACGCGGTCAACCCCGGGCCCGTGGACACCGACTACATGACCGGCGAGGACTACGACGCCATCGCCGCGCTCTTCCCCGCCGGGCGGTGGGGCATGCCCGACGACCCGGCCCGCCTCGTCGGGTGGCTCGCCACGGACGAGGCGGAGTGGATCACCGGTCAGGTTGTCGACTCGGAGGGCGGCTTTCGGCGCTGAGCGGCTCCGTTCAGAGCCGCGACAGCTCGTCCACCAGGTCGTCCAGGCCCAGCGAACCCTGGGAGAGGGCCGCCATGTGCCAGGCCTTCGCGTCGAAGGCGTCACCGTGCCGCTCGCGGGCCTTCTCCCGGCCCAGCAGCCACGCCCGCTCACCGAGCTTGTAGCCGATGGCCTGGCCCGGGATCGTCAGGTACCGGGTCAGCTCGCTCTCCACGAAGTCCGCCGGGCGGCTGCTGTGCGCGCCGAAGAACTCCTGTGCCAGCTGTGGCGTCCAGCGCTCGCCCGGGTGGAACGGCGAGTCCGCCGGGATCTCCAGCTCCAGGTGCATGCCGATGTCCACGATGACCCGGGCCGCCCGCATCATCTGTGCGTCCAGGTAGCCGAGCCGCTGCTCGGCGTCCGTCAGGAAACCCAGTTCGTCCATGAGCCGCTCCGCGTACAGCGCCCAGCCCTCGGCGTTGGCGCTGACCATGCCGACCGAGGCCTGGTAGCGGGACAGGTCCTCGGCGACGTGCGTCCACTGGGCGAGCTGGAGGTGGTGGCCCGGCACGCCCTCGTGGTACCAGGTGGAGACCAGGTCGTAGACCGGGAAGCGGGTCTGTCCCATCGTCGGCAGCCAGGTGCGGCCGGGGCGCGAGAAGTCCTCCGACGGCTGCGTGTAGTACGGGGCCGCCGCGCTGCCGGGCGGGGCGATCCGCGACTCCACCCTGCGCACTCGCTCGGCGAGTTCGAAGTGGGTGCCGTCCAGCGCCTCGACCGCCTGGTCCATCAGGCCCTGGAGCCAGTCGCGGACTTCGTCGACGCCCTCGATGTGCCTGCCGTGCTCGTCCAGGTGCGCCAGCGCCACCCACGGGGTCTCGGCGCCCGGCAGGATCTTCTCGGCCTCCTGTTTCATCTCGGCGAGCAGGCGGTGGTACTCGGCCCAGCCGTACGCGTACGCCTCGTCGAGGTCCAGGTCCGTGCCGTTGTAGTAGCGCGACCAGCGGGCGTAGCGCTCACGGCCCACCGTGTCCGGGGCACCCTCGATCGCCGGCGCGTACACCTCGCGCATCCAGTCGCGCAGCTCCACCACGGCCGCGGTCGCGCCCCGGGCCGCCTCGTCCAGCTCCGCCCGCAGCGCGTCCGGACCGGCGGACGCGAAGTCCTCGAACCAGCCCCGGCCCTCGCCCGTGTCCGCCCACTCGCCGAGCTGGCCGACGAAGGCGGCGGTCGGGCGCGGCGACGCGTACAGCTTGCGCTCCAGGCCCAGGGCCAGGGACTCGCGGTAGCCCCCGAGCGCCGCAGGAACCGCGCGCAGCCGCCCGGCGATCCGCGCCCAGTCCTCGTCGGTCGCCGTCGGCGTCACGGTGAAGACCTCGCGCACCGAATGCGCGACGGTGCCCAGGTTGCCGACCGAGCGCAGGCCCTCCTCCGCCTCGTGCACGGCGAGTTCGGCGGTGAGCCGCTCGCGCAGCAGCCGGGCGCAGCGCCGCTCCACGTCGCTGTCCCCGCCGGGCCGGCGCTCCGCCTCGTCCAGCCGGGCCAGTGTGGTCCGCGCCAGCTCCGCGAGGGCCTCCTGACCCGCGGGCGAGAGGTCGGGCAGGCGGCTGGAACTCTCCTGGACGCCGAGGAACGTACCGGTGACCGGGTCGAGGGCGATGAGCTCGTCGACGTAGGCGTCGGCGACCTCGCGGGGCAGCGGGCTCTTGGTCTCTGACATGCGGACATCCTCGTACGGATCCCGGTGCCGCGTCAGCCCGCTTTCCCCGGGCCGTCGCCGCGGGCGGCCGGATTTCGCTCAGGGCGTGCCGTCGGGCGCGGCGGGCGGCAGCAGCGGGCCGCACTCCCACTGCTGGAAGATCAGCCGCGTCTCGACGCGCGCGACCTCCCGCCGGGAGGTGAACTCGTCCAGGACCAGTCGTTGCAGGTCCGCCATGTCCGCGACCGCGACGTGGACCAGGTAGTCGTCCGGGCCGGTGAGGTGGAAGACGGTGCGCGACTCCGGGAGCGCCCGGATCCGGTCCACGAACGGCCCGACCAGCTCCCGCCGGTGCGGCCGCACCTGCACCGACAGCAGCGCCTGGAGGCCGCGCCCCAGCCGGGCGGGGTCCAGTTCCAGCCGGTGCCCCAGGATCACCCCGGCCCGCCGCAGCCGGGCCACCCGGTCCAGGCAGGTCGACGGGGCGACCCCGACCTGGGCGGCGAGATCGCGGTAGGTGGTCCGGGCGTCGTTCTGCAGCAGCCGCAGCAGATGAAGATCGACCGGATCCAGTACGACAGAATCCGCCATCGGCCGAACGTACCACGGGTTCCGGTCCCGACAGTCCGGTCGGTGTTCACCCTTCGATCCATGGAATCCGCGCGCACGCACACGTCACCACCCGACGACGTACGCTCCACCGCACCCACGGGCAGGGCACTGGCCACCGAGGCCGTGCACGCCGGCCGCGACGATCTCGCGGCCCGGGGACTGCACGCCCCGCCCATCGACTTGTCGACGACCTACCCGTCGTACGACAGCCGCGGCGAGGCCGCCCGCATCGACGCGTTCGCCACCACCGGCGCCGACCCGGACGGCCCGCCGGTCTACGGACGCCTCGGCAACCCGACCGTCGCCCGCTTCGAGACGGCCCTGGCCCGGCTGGAGGGCACCGAGTCCGCCGTCGCCTTCGCCAGCGGCATGGCCGCCCTGAGCGCCGTCCTGCTGGCCCGCGCCTCGATGGGACTGCGCCACGTGGTCGCCGTACGGCCCCTTTACGGGTGCAGCGACCACCTGCTGACCGCCGGGCTGCTCGGGTCCGAGGTGACCTGGACCGACCCGGCCGGCATCGCCGACGCGCTGCGGCCCGACACCGGCCTGGTGCTCGTGGAGTCGCCGGCCAACCCCACGCTGGCCGAGGTCGACCTGAAGGCCGTCGCCCACGCCTGCGGGTCGGTGCCGCTGCTCGTGGACAACACCTTCGCCACCCCCGTGCTCCAGCGGCCCGCCGAGGACGGCGCCCGGCTGGTGCTGCACAGCGCCACCAAGTACCTCGGCGGGCACGGGGACGTGCTGGCCGGCGTGGTCGCCTGCGACGAGGAGTTCGCCGGGCGGCTGCGGCAGGTCCGCTTCGCCACCGGCGGCGTCCTGCACCCGCTGGCCGGCTACCTGCTGCTGCGCGGGCTGTCCACCCTGCCCGTGCGGGTCCGGGCCGCCTCCGCGAACGCCGCCGCACTCGTCGAGCGGCTCGCCGCCGACCCGCGGGTGGCCCGCGTGCGCTATCCGCGCATCGGCGGCGCGATGGTCTCCTTCGAGGTCCACGGCGACCCGCACGAGGTGATCCGCCGGGTGCGCCTGATCACCCCCGCCGTCAGCCTCGGCAGCGTCGACACGCTCATCCAGCACCCGGCGTCCATCAGCCACCGCATCGTGGACGCCGACGACCGCCGGGACGCCGGGGTCGGCGACCGGCTGCTGCGGCTGTCGGTCGGCCTGGAGGACGTCGAGGACCTGTGGGCCGACCTGGACCAGGCGCTGGGGGAGCCGGCCGCCGGGGCGATCCCGCCGCGGGAGGCGCTGGCGCGGGCCGACTGACGCCTCCCCCGCGGGGGCGGCTCAGCAGTCCTTGCCGATCCGCTCCCCGCGCGGCAGCCGTGCCGCGGCCCGGGCCGCCGGGTCCAGGCGCGCCGTGATCACCAGGGTCCCCTCCTCGATCTGGTAGTCGAGGGGGAGGCCCAGGCCGCGCATCGCGGCGACCATGCCGGTGTTCGACGCCTGCGTCACCGCGTACACGCTCGCGCAGTCCGTCTCGGCGGCCATGGCCACGAGCCGGCCGAGGAGTTCGCCGCCGATGCCCCGGTGCTGCCACGCGTCCTCCACCAGCAGCGCGACCTCCGTCTCGTCCCCGTCCCACAGCAGGTGACCGAGCCCGACGATCCGGCCCGACGCCGTCTGTACGGCGAGGGTGCGGCCGAAGCGCGGGCTGAGCAGATGGCCGAGGTACCGGTCGGCGTCCCCGACCGGGCCGTGGTACCGCATGCCGAGCGTCCGCGCGGAGCAGCGCTCGTGCATCGCCTTCGCCGCCGGGACGTCACGCGTGTCGGCCCGGCGGACGGTGATGTCGCTTCCCTCGGGCAGCGTCAGCACGTCCCGGCCGCGCGGGACGCGCGGACCGAGCCGGGCGTCCAGCTCGACCAGGGCCCGCGCGCGGGCGAACTCGGCCGGGGTGAACGGCAGATACGGCCGCTCCACACTGATCACCCCGCCCTCCGGGGCGCGCAGCCGCAGCACGGTGTCCTCCAGCGAACCCTGCGGCGGCACGTCCCCGGCCGTACCTCGCACGGCCGACGCGGGCAGCGACCGGATGGTGCAGCGGCCCAGCAACTGCCTGAGGGCCAAGGGGAGTTCCGCCGTGTCCTGAGCCGTACGGGCGGCCAGGGCGAGCACCCGGGTCGGGGCGTCCACCAGGTCGTGGGCGTCCGCCCGCTCGGTCCACGTGTCGGCACCGCCGGCCGCCGAGACCACGTCGGTCAGCCCGGACGCCGTCAGTTCGCCGGGAGCACGGAGCAGGAACTCGTCCACCGTGCCCTCGGCCAGCGGGTGCGTCTGCAGGCTCAGGATGTCGACCCGCCGTTCGGCGAGAGCGGCGCAGAGCGCGGCCAGCGACCCCGGCGCGTCGCGCACCGTCGTCCGCATCCGCCACAGAGCGGTGTCGGCGGCGCCGTCACCGGTCGCGGCACGCGTCGCCCCCGCGTCGCCGGGCTCGGCGCCGACCCGGCTCCCGGCCACCGCCGCGGACGGCGGCCGGGAGCCGGTATCGTCCGCCGGCGGTGCGTGTCCGTGGCGCCGTGACCACCGACTCCGGAAGCCCGCCGTGGTCATCAGCGCCGCCACCGATGCCAGCAGCAGCGTCACGGGCACCCCGGGGCCGTGCTCGACGAGGCGGGCCACGGCATCCGTCACTTCGGACATGTCTCGACTCATGCGGCCACTGTGAAGGAACGGTGTTGCGTGATCACGAACGCCCTGTGACGGATGGGTAAAGAAGGCTTCCGGGGGTATTCGCGGCAATTCGCCCAAGGGGCCGGTCGGGTCGCGCACCGGGGGATGACGCCGGTGCGCGACACCACGGACAGGCTACGGGACCTACTGGCCGACGCGGCCCGGCTGGAGCACCTTCGTGAACAGCACCGTGCCGTCCTGCTCGCGCAGACGCACCGTCATCTCGGCACTGTCACCGTCGATCTCGACCTCGCCGAAGAACTGGTAGCCCTCCGCAGGCGAGACGTTGGAGGCGGTCGGTGCCTTCACGAACACCCGCTCCGGGCCGAAGGTCCCGTCCAGGGCGCTGGCCGGGAAGGCACCCGCGTTGAGCGGCCCGGACACGAACTCCCAGAACGGCTCGAAGTCGGTGAAGGCGGCACGCGAGGGCTGGTAGTGCTGGGCGGAGGTGTGGTGCACGTCGGCCGTCAGCCACACCGTGCCGGTGATCCGCCGGTGCTTGACGAAGCGCAGCAGCTCGGCGATCTGCAGTTCACGCCCCAGGGGCGCGCCGGGGTCGCCCTGCGCGATCGCCTCGATGTTCGCCCGCCCCTCGCCGGTGTCGGGCACGACCAGGCCGATCGGCATGTCGGCGGCGATGACCTTCCACACCGCGCGCGAGCGCGACAGCTCCCGCTTGAGCCACTCCAACTGCTCGCGGCCCAGGATGCCCTGCGGGTCAACGCTCTGGTCGCCGGAGGAGTTGGCGTTGCGGTACGTCCGCATGTCCAGCACGAACACGTCCAGCAGCGGCCCCTGGCGCAGCACCCGGTGCACGCGGCCCTCCCGCGCGCCGGGGCGCAGCGTGGAGACCGGGAAGTACTCGGCGAACGCGCGCCGGGCCCGGGCGGCCAGCACGTCCACGCTCTTCTCCGTGTAGCGGCCGTCCGTCTGTGCGATCGTCTGACCCGGGTACCAGTTGTTGCGGACCTCGTGGTCGTCCCACTGGACGACCGACGGCACCCGGGCGTTGAAGCGGCGCAGGTTCTCGTCGAGCAGGTTGTAGCGGAAGTTGCCGCGGAACTCGGCCAGGGTCTCGGCGACCTTGGACTTCTCCTCGGTGGTGATGTTCCGCCAGGTGCTTCCGTCCGGCAGCTCGGCCGTCGCGGCGATGGGCCCGTCGGCGTAGACGTTGTCGCCGCTGCACAGGAAGAAGTCCGGGTCCAGGGCGCCCATCGCGTCGTAGACGCGGTAGCCGCCGATGTCCGGGTTGATGCCCCAGCCCTGGCCGGCCAGGTCGCCGGACCACACGAAGCGCACCGACTCGCGCCGTCGGACCGGCACCGTGCGGAACGTTCCGGGCACCGGCTCGCCGGTGCGGCGCGGGTCGTCCGGGTCGGCGAGGAGCACGCGGTAGTGGATCTGCTCGCCGGGCGGCAGGCCGCGCAGCCGGGTCGTGCCGGTGAAGTCCGTGCCGGCCCCGAGCAGCGGGCCGCGCCATCTGCGCGGGTTGCGGAACGACTCGGTCGCGGACGTCTCGACGATCATCCGGGCCGGCCGGTCGGACCGTACCCACACCAGACCCGAGTGGGAGGTCACGTCTCCCGTCTGCACGCCCCAGCCCGCACCCGGCCGCCCGGAACGCGCGAACGCCGGCGCGGCGCCGAGGGCCGCGGGCAGGGTCAGGGCCGCCGACGCGGCGAGGGAGCCGCGCAGCACGCTGCGGCGGCCGGGCAACGGACGGTGTGACATGGATGCGCCTCCAGGGACTTCCAGGGACGGGATCCGGCCGGTGACGAGGCCAGTGTGCACGGCCAGACCTACTGGTGCGGCGCGGCGGTCACGGAAACTCCGTGTGAACAACCGGCCGCCCGCGCGCGTGGAAGCCCCTCACCCGCCCCGCGTCACACGGCCCTGCCCATCATCTCCACCCCCGCGCGGATCCGGCTCGGTGTCAGGTGCGCGTAGCCCAGCACCAGCCGCACCTCCTTCGCCGCCGCGGCGTCACCATCCGCGCCGTGCGTGTACTCCGCCAGCGAACGCACGGCGACCCCGGCCTCCGTCACGCGCGCGAGGAAGCGCCCCTCGGGGCCGTACCGCTCGGGGAGGGTGGCGATGGCGTGGAGCCCGGCGGCGATGCCGGACACCCGCGAGCCGGGAAAGTACTCCTCCAAGGCGGCCACCAGGGCGTCGCGCCGCTCACGGTAGGCGCGCTGACAGGCGCGCAGTTGGCGGTCGTAGTCGCCGCGTTCCACGAAGCGGGCGAAGAGTGCCTGGTCGAGGGCCGGATGCCCGAGATCCGTGGTGCGCTTGCGCTCGACGACGTCGTTTGCCAGCCACTCCGGAACCAGCAGCCAGCCCAGCCGCAGTCCCGGAGCGAGCGACTTGCTGACCGAACCCGTGTAGGCGACGCGTTCCGGGTCGAGCCCCTGGAGTGCGCCCACGGGGGCACGGTCGTACCGGAAGTCGCCGTCGTAGTCGTCCTCCAGGACGAGGCCGTCCACGGACCGTGCCCAGTCCAGCAGTTCGCCGCGCCGCCGCGCGGAGTAGGCGATCCCGGTGGGGAACTGGTGGGCCGGCGTCGTCACGACCGCCCGGACCCCCGAGTCGTGCAGCGGGCCCAGGGCGAGCCCCTCGTCGTCCAGCGGCAGCGGCACGGTGTCCACGCCCGCCGACGCGTACAGGTCGTCGTGCTGCGGGCTGCCGGGGTCCTCGACGCCCGCGGTACGCACCCCGCGCGCGTGGAGCACGCTCGCGAGCAGCGCCGTCGCCTGCGCCACTCCGGAGACGACCACGAGCCGCTCCGGGTCCGCCACCACGCCCCGGCGCCGGGTGAGCAGTCCGGCCAGCGCGGTCCGCAGCCGGGGCAGCCCGCGCGGGTCGGGATAGCCGAGGCTGTCGTGCGGCAGCTCCGTCAGCACGCCCCGCTGCGCGGCGGCCCACGCCGAGCGCGGGAAGAGCGACAGATCCGGTGTCCCCGGCACGAAGTCGACGCGATCGGCGGGGGAGCGCGGGGCGAGATCACGCGCGCGCGGACGAGCGGCCCGTACGGCGTCCCCCACCCACGTCCCCGCGCCCCGCCCGCTGCGCAGATAGCCCTCGGCCGTCAGCTGCTCGTAGGCCTCCGTCACCAGCCCCCGCGACACCTTGAGGTCGGCCGCCAGGTCCCGGCTGGACGGGAGGCGGGTGCCCGGCGTGAGCCGGCCCGAGCGGACCGCGTCGCGCAGGGCCTCCTGCAGGGCGCGGCCACGCGCGCGTGCCGGTGCCGAGGCGGCGGGCAGCAGCAACTCCCAGGCCGCGCTGGCGGCGGCGGAGCCCAAAGGCCCGCCCGGACCGGTCGACGGCTTCATGAAAGAAGTCCCCCCGAACATCATGTCTGCACCACGTCATCTCAAGCACCCACACTTTACGAGGGGTTGGACCCCTTGGTGCGTAAACCGGGGTGAAGGACCACAGCGAGGGGGCGGGCCGACGTCGCGCCCCGGAATCGTACGCGCAATCCAGGAGCGCCCGTGGACGCCAAGAACCGTTTCGAGACGAAGACCACCTTCGCTCTCTCCCGACTCGAATGGCTGGGCTTTCTCGCCGTATCGCTCGTGCTCGCATTCCAGCACCACACGGAAATCCGCTGGGCCGTCTTCGTGCTGCTGTTCGCGGTGATCGACGTCGTCGGATACCTGCCCGGCGCGATCGCCTTCCGGCGCAGCCCGGACGGACACGTTCCGCGCGGCTGCTACGTGGCCTACAACACGATGCACAGCCTGGTCACAGCGGGTGTCCTGGCCGGGGCGTGGGCGCTGTTCGTCCGACCGGAATGGGCACTGCTGGCCCTCCCGATCCACCTCATGGGCGACCGGGCCCTCTTCGGGAACTCCCTCAAACCCTTCGGTGTCGCCTTCGAGCCGGAAACCACCCCGGAGTTCCGCAGGTTCGAGCAGCGGTACCACTCGGCGGCGGACGCGGGTAAAAGCGCCGCCGCGCGGACTTCCGTGGAGGACGCCGATGCCGTCCGTGCTTGACACACTCGCCGCGCACAGCGACAACCCCAGTTCCTTTCTCGCCCTCAACAGCGGGAACGCCTACTTCCACGACGGCGGGTTCGACGGCGCCTGCGCCTATCGCACCTCGGGCCGCTACGTACTGCAATTCGGCGGCCCGTTCACCGCGCCGGAACACCGTGGACGCCTGCTGGACGCGTTCGCCGCCCACGCCGGCCGCCGTCTGGTCGCCGTGCAACTGCAGCGGGCGGACGCCGAGCTGTACGCGGCGCACGGCTTCACGGTCAACCAGCTCGGGGCGTCGTACGCGGTCGACCTGAGCCGTTTCACGCTGCGCGGTTCACGGTTCGTCCGGCTGCGGAACAAGATCTCGCGCGCCCGGCGGGCGGGCCTGGAGGTCGCCGAGGTCATGGCCGGCGACGACTGCGCCGAACTGGACCGGATCGACCAAGGCTGGCTGCGGGACAAGGGCCGGCACGCCAAGGAGCTGCGCTTCCTCGTCGGCCAGCGCAACGGGAGCCTGCAGAGGCACCGCCGTCTGTTCGTCGGCCGGATCGACGGCGAGACGGTCGGCTACATCAACTACTCGCCGGTCTACGGCAGCCGCTCCGGCTGGCTGCACGACCTCAGCCGGCGCCGCCCCGACGCTCCGCCCGGCGTGATGGAGGCGCTCAACGCCACCGTCATGGAACGGCTGACCGCCGAGGGTGCAGGCTGGCTGCACTTCGGCTTCACCCCGTTCACCGGGCTCGACCCGGAGCACGAACTACCGGGTGCCAGCCGCATGTTCACCCGGTTCACCCGTCTCCTGGCCGAGCGCGGCGACGTGATCTACCCGGCGGCCTCCCAGCTCGAGTACAAGCAGAAGTGGGCCCCGCACGTGGTCCTGCCGGAGTACATCGCCTTCCGCGGCAGGCCCCGCCCCGGTGCGGTCTGGCAGTTGCTGCGCGCCACCAACGCCCTCTGAGCCACCTCGGCCACGGCCGCGCGAGTGCCGCGCCGATTCCGTATTGATCCCACCCTGGAGGACCGCACGCCCATGAGATTCCTAGAGCGTGAACGCGCCACCCTCGCGAAGCTGCTGCCCGAACTGGACCCCGCCCTGCGCGAGGCCCCGCTGATGGAACTGGAGCGGCCGGGCAGCCCGGGCATCCGGCACTTCCGGGACAGCGGCGGTCCAGGACTGCTCGTCCCCGAGTCCCACCGGGGCCGGGGCGCCACCGCGCTCGATGCCCTGCGCGTGCAGCGGGCCATCGGCAGCCGCTCGCCGTCCCTGGCCGTGGCCACCACCATGCACCACTTCTCCATGGCCACGCTTGTCGGGATCGGCGGCCTAGGCGACGGCTTGGAGTGGATGCTGATCGAGGGCGTGGCCTCGTCCAACCGCGTGATCGCCTCCGGCTTCGCCGAGGGCCGCAGCGGCGCGGGCATCCTCGATCCGTCGATGACCGCCACGGTGACCGCGGACGGCGTCCGGATCAACGGCGTCAAACGGCCGTGCAGCCTGGCCCACTCCATGGACGTGCTCACCGCCAGCGTGATGATCCCGCGCGAGGACGGGCAGGGCGACGAACTCGCCGTGGCCCTCGTGCCCGCGGAGAGCGAGGGGATGAGCGTCAGCGGCTTCTGGTCCAGCGCCTTCCTCGCCGGGGCCGAGAGCGAACAGGTCACGCTCACCGACGTCCTCGTACCGCCGGAACTCCTGTTGCGCACCGCGACGTCCTCCGGTGAACAGCTCGACGAACTTCAGACGGCCGGTCTGATCTGGTTCCAGACGCTGATGACGGGCAGCTACCTCGGCGCCGCGAGCGCGCTGGTGGAGCGGGTGCTGCTGAACGACCGCATCCCCGAGCACGAGCGCGTACGCCTCTTCGTCGAGACCGAGGCCGCCATGGCCACCGCCGAGGCCGTCGCCCGGCGTATCGACGCCGGTGACCTCGACGAGTCGGCGCTCGCACAGGCGTTGTACGTGCGCTACGGCGTCCAGGACGCCATCGCCCGGGTCGTCCCGCGCGCGGTCGAACTCCTCGGCGGCCTCAACTTCATGACGTCCGACGAGGTGGGCCACCTGGCCGCCTGCGCCAACGGGCTCTCCCTGCACCCGCCGTCGCGCTCCCGGATGACCGCGCCGTTCTCCGCGTACCTGGCCGACCGGCCACTCGCCATCGCCTGACCGCGCCCCCACCGCCCATCGGTGCCGAGACTCGTTGGGAGAACACACCCCCCATGCCGTCAGACAACCAGCGTCTCGCCCTCCTGCCCGTCGGCCGTACGGGACGGCGCGACCGCCCCTGCCTGCTGCTCACCGGCGGTTCCGGAGTGCTCGGACGTGCCCTGATCGACGAGCTGTCACCCGACTTCGACCTGCTGTGCCTGCGCCGCGACACACCGTTGCGCGATCCGCGGGTGCGCGAGATCCAGGGCGACCTGGTCGCTCCCCGGCTCGGCCTGAGCCCACTGGCCTGGCACGAACTGGCCCTTGAGGTGGACGTGGTGCTGCACTGCGCCGCCGAGACCAACTGGCGTACCCCGCCACAGGACATCACGCGCACCAACCTGCGCGGGGCCGACAGCATGCTCGACCTGGCGGCCCGGGCCGACGCCCCGCTGTACCTGGTGAGTACCGCGTTCGTGGCCAACACCCTCTCCGAGGAGGACCGCCGGCGCTTCCCGGGTGCGGCCGCCTACCTCGACTCCAAGGCCAGGGCCGAACAGATGACACGCGAGGCGGGCGTGCCCGGCGCCATCGTCCGGCCCTCGGTCGTCATGGGTGACTCCGTCAGCGGCCGGATCGCCGGTCAGCAGGGGCTGACCAGGACGATCGGCTCGATGGTCCTGGGGCAGGCCCCGGTGCTGCCCGGAGCGCCCGAGACCCGGATCGACATGGTGCCCCAGGACTACGTCTCGCGGGCCATCGGCGACCTGGTCCGGGGCGGTGTGGCCGACGGCGAGTACTGGCTGACGGCCGGCAAGGAGGCCATCGGCCTGCGGGAGTTCACCGACGTCTGCGCGGACGTCGCCGTACGCCACGGCCTGCCCCGGCCCCAGCGGCCCCGGCTCATCCCCGTCGATGCCGTGCACCGGCTGCTCCTGCCCATGCTGGAGGGCACCTCGCTGCCCGCGTCCCTGAGGCGGTGGCTGGCGTACAACGCGGAACTGCTGCTGGTGTTCCAGCGGGAGCTGCCGTTCGACACCTCCCTCGGTGAACCCGACTGCGGCACCCGCCTGACCCGGACCGACATCCGGGCCGCCCTCGTACGCAACGCGGAGTGCTGGGTCGGCAAGAGGGCCGGCCTGCTCAGCCCGAAACGATCCGCCGCGACCGCCCCCATGGAGGTGGCGTCATGACCGTGTCACCCCCGTCCACCGGGACCACCGGGCCGACCTCCGGGTCCCCCGCCTCGACCTCCGGGACTGCCGGGCCGCGCTCCGTAACCGCCACGGCGTCCTCCGCCCCGTCCCCCGAGCCCCCCGCTCCGTCCTCCGAGCCCTCCACTCCCGGCGCCGGGACCGCCGCGCCGGCCGACCGGACCGACGTCGTGGACCTCTACCTGAAGCACATCGGCTCCGGCCGTGCCGTGATGGGCCGCGTCATGGGCGGCATGGCCGAGGTCCGCTCCGAGGGGACCTGGATCCACGCCGACGACGGCCGCCGCTTCCTGGACTTCGGCGGCTACGGCGTCTTCATCATGGGCCACCGCCACCCGGCCGTCGTGGAGGCGGTGCACCGGCAGATCGACACCCACCCGCTGGCCAGCCGCGTCTTCCTCGAACCCGTCGCCGCCCGGGCCGCCCAGGCGCTGGCCGCCCACACCCCGCCCGGCCTCGACTACGTCCACTTCGTCAACTCCGGCGCCGAGGCCACCGAGGCGGCCCTGAAACTGGCCCGCGCCCACGGACTCACCTCGGTGATCACCACCCGCAGCGGCTTCCACGGCAAGACCCTCGGCGCGCTGAGCGTCACCGCCAACGCCACGTACCAGACGCCCTTCCAGCCCCTGCTCCCGGACGTCACCCAGGTGGCCTACGACGACCCGGCCGACCTCGAACAGGCGCTGGCCGCCCGCCGTGACCGGGCCTGCGTCATCGTCGAACCCGTCCAGGGCGAGGGCGGCGTACGCATCCCCCGCCACGGCTACCTCAGCCAGGTGCGGGCGCTGTGCCGGGAGTACGGCGCCCTGCTGGTCGTCGACGAGGTCCAGACCGGCATGGGACGGCTGGGCACCTGGTGGGGCGTCGACGCCGAGGACGTGCGTCCGGACGTGCTGCTCGTCGGCAAGGGGCTCAGCGGCGGTGTCGTACCGGTCGCCGCGATGGTCGCCACCGCGGAGGCCTACGCCCCCTTCAGCCGCGACCCCTACCTGCACACCTCCACCTTCGGCGCCTCGCCGATCGCCTGCGCCGCCGCCCTCGCCACCGTACGGGCGATGGAGGAGGAGGACACCGTTGCCCGGGCCGCCGCGCTCGGCCCGCGCATCCTCACCGCCGTACGGGACGTGTGCGCGCCGTACGAGGGCGGACTGGTCCGCGAAGTGCGCGGCCGGGGTCTGCTGATGGGCATCGAGTTCGCCGAAGAACAGGCGGTCGGTGAACTCCTGCTGGAACTGATCTCCCGCGGTGTGCTCGTCAACAACTCCCTCAACTCCACGCGGGTGCTGCGGCTGACCCCGCCGGCCGTGGTCGAGGACTCCGCGCTCGATTTGTTCCTCACCACCCTCGGCGCGGCCCTGCGCAGCACGGCCGACCGTTTGACCAGCTGACACCGGCTCCTGACGCCGACGCCAGCCACCAGCTCCGGACACCAGCGTCCGGAAACCCTCCCGGAAGGAACCGAACGACCCATGCGCCACGTGGTCCTGCACGCCCTCGCCGACGGACTGGCACCCGCCGACGTCTACGGCCGCATCAGCGACTTCCGCCGCTACCCCGAGTACAGCGACACCTTCCGCGAGGTGCACGTCGAGCCTCCGCTGCCCGACGGCTCCACGCTCTCGGACTGGACCGTCGAGTTCCGGGGCGGCCTGATGCGGTGGCGGGAACGCGACACCTACTCGCCCGAGACGTACTCCATCGCCTTCGAACAGGTCAGCGGCGACTTCCAGGCCTTCGAGGGGAGCTGGCGCTGCGAAGCGAGGGACGGCGGCACGCTCGTCGTCTACACCGCGGCCTTCGACCTCGGCATCCCTTCCATGGCCGAGATCCTCGACCCGGTGGCCGAGTCGACCCTGCGGACCAACATCGCCCGCGTGCTGCGGGGCCTGGCGGGCGCGGAGGTGATCGATGAGCGCGCGGCTACGGCTCTTGACTGACCGGGCGGCCGTCGCGGACGCCCCGCCCCCGGTCGCCGACCCGCCGCGCGAGGAACCGCTGCACGACGAACCGGGGCCCGGCGCCGCCCGCTGTCTCGGCCTGTACGCCAAGCTGGCCGCCGGCGTGACCGTCGTGACCGCCCGCGGCGAGGACGGACCGCTGGGCATGACGGTGTCCGCCGTCACCTCGCTCTCCGCCCGCCCTCCGCTGCTGCTGGCCTGTCTGCGCGACGGCTCCCGCACCCTCGCCGCCGTCCGCGGCCGGCGGGCCTTCGCCGTGCATCTGCTGCGCGAGGAACAGCAGGATCTCGCGGGCCGGTTCGCGTCCCCCACCACGACCGCGGCGGAGCGGTTCGCCGGGACCGACACCCGGCAGGTGCTGGGCGTCCCCGTGCTGGCCGGCGCGCTCGCCTGGTCGGTGTGCCTGACCGAGGACGTACGCCGCTACGGCGACCACCACCTCGTCGTCGGCCGGGTCGCCGCCGTGCACGTGGGCGGCGGACGCCCGCTGCTGTGGCACGACCGCCGGTTCGGTGCGCTGACCGAGCCGGTGCCGGACGCCGCCGGATGACCAGGCCCCCGGCCGGAACGCCGTACTGGGACCCCGCGGAACTGCCGTCGCAGCCCCAGTTGCACGGCGTGGCCACCGCGGACGTGGCCGTCGTCGGGGCCGGCCTGGCCGGGCTGTCCTGCGCCTACCACCTGGCGGAGCGTGCCCCCGGGCTCGACATCGCGGTGGTGGACGCCGAGCACCCGGCCGCCGGCGCCAGCGGCCGGGGCACCGGTCTGCTGGGCCCCCGGGCCGGCCCCGCGGTCGACCGCGCGGTGCGCCGCTTCGGCCCGCAGACGGCGCGCAGGATGCACCGGGCCAGTGAGCGGGCGGTGCGGGACGTCCTCGCCCTGTGCGCCCGGCTCGACGTGCCCTGCGGGCTGCGGCCCGGCGAGCAGCTGGTGGCCACGCGGTCGTCCGCCGGCCTGGTGGCACTCGCCCGCCAGGCCCGCGCCTGCCGCGAACTCGGTCTGGACGTCCCCGTCCTCACCCCGGCCGGCATCCGCGACCGGGTCGGCGTGCCCTACCGGGCGGCACTCCTGCACCGCCCCGCCGCGACCCTCGACCCGGCCGCCCTGACCTGCGCCCTCGCCCGTGCCTGCGCCGACAAGGGCGTGCGATTCTACGGCCGCAGCCCGCTGCTGGCCCTCCACCGCGGCGACCTGGTCGGCCCCGAACTGGTCCTCCCGCACGGCAGGCTCTACGCCGGTCAGGCGGTGCTGGCCGTCAACTCGGCCGCGCAGGCACTGGACCTGCCGGTCGGCACCGTCCTGCCGCTCGAGGTGTACGCCGTCGCCACCGAACCGCTGAGCGCCCCGGCCTACGAGGTCCTGGGCGGGCGCGCCGGACACTCCGTCGTCGACGCCGTCCCGCTGGCGCCGTACTTCCGGCTGCTCCCGGACCAGGGCCTGGTGGCGGGCGGCGGTACCGCCACGGTCCCGGCGGGTATCGGCGCTCCCCGTCTCCAGGCCGTCAGGGAGCGTGCCTGGGCCCGGCTGGAGAGGTGGCTGCGGTCCCTGCATCCGGACCTCGCCCGGGTACGGGTCACCCACCGCTGGTCCGGCCGCATCGGCATGACGGGCGACGACCTGCCGGTGGTGGGGCCGGTGCCGGGCTTCGACGACGTCTGGTACATCGGCGGCTGCTGCGGGCACGGGCTCGCCCTGTCCGTGGCACACGGAGCCCACGTGGCCGCGGCCCTGCTGGGTGAGCCGGAACCCGGCGAACCGCTCCCGTGGCACCGCTCCCGGGCCCCGCGCCTGCCCGCACGCGGACCCGCAGGGCCCCTGCTGCGGGCGTACGTGGACGCGATGGGGCGAATCGCGCGGCACACCTGCTGACGGCAGGCGCGGCCCGCGCCCGTACCCCAGCTCCGCGGACCCGGCCTCGCAGCCCGACAGACCACCCTCAGGACCCGACCAGGAGGTTCCACGATGCGACCCCACCTCGGTACGGACGGCCGCCTGCCGTCGGCCATGTCCATGGGAACCGTAGATGTCGCCTTCCACCTGGCGACGGGCGGCAACCCCGTGCCCCTCGCGTTCACCTTCGGGTTCGAAGGCCGTGCCCCCACCCTGGACTCCGTACGCGCGCGGGTCGCCGAACGCGCCCACCACGTCCCGACGTTGCGCTACCGCATCGCACGGGACCGCGGGAAGTTCCGGAGAGTGGACCGGATCGCGGTGGACCGGCATGTGCACGAGGCGTGGCTGCCCGAGGACACCGACGGGTCGGCGACCAGCCGCCTGATGCTGTCCCGGCCGATGAGCACGGACGACCTGCCGCCCTGGGACGTGTGGCTGGTCCACGGTCCGGCGGACCGCCACACCCTGGTCTACCGAACCGACCACACCTACCAGGACGGCATGGGCGCCGCCTACACCGCCCGCGCTCTCCTCGGGGACCACCCCGAGGGCGGACCGGCCCCACAGCGTCCCGCCCGGCCCACCGCCCGCGGCCTCGCGGACGCCCTGGGCGAGGTGGTGGCCGCCTTCCGCGCGCCCACCCCGAAACCCGCGTTCGACGGAGAATCCACGGGCCGCGTCGACGTCTGCCACGCCGACACCCCGCTGGCCCGGCTGCGCGCCATCGCCCGCGCCCACGGCGGCACGGTCACGGACGTCTACCTCGCGGCTCTGTCCCACGCCGTGAGCACCTGGTACCTGAAGGACACCGGCTCGGCCCATCCACCGCTGCCCGTGTCGATCCCGATGTCGGTCCGGGCCCCGGGAGAGGAGTACGCCCCGGGCAACCGCATGGTCACCGCCCGGCTCCTGCTGCCCTGCGACGAGGAGTCACCCCAGCGGGCCCTGGCCCGGGTCGTCGCCCGCACGGGCCGGCTGCGGGAGAGCCGGCGGCGCGACGCCATGCGCCTGCTGCTGTCCACCGCCCCGCGGACGCTCGGCGCCACCGTCGGCACCCGCCTGGTCCGCGGGGCGTTCGTGGCCGGCCCGGTGAGCAGCGTGAACTTCGGCACGGCCCTGGTCCACCAGGGGGTCGCGGCCCGTCGCGCGGCCGTCTTCGCCGGCGTCGCGTCAGGCATCCGGTGTGTGACGACGCTGACGAGCCAGCACGACACCGCGTGCCTGACCGTCGTTCACGACGAGGCCCTGGCGGCCGCGGACGAACTCCCCGACCTGTGGCTCGCGGCGCTGTCGGAGCTGGAGCGACCGTAGCCACGGCACCACGCGCGGGGCCCCGGACGCACGTCGTCCGGGGCCCCGCGCGTGCCGTCTCAGCAAGTGCCGCGCAGCGTTCCGGTGGTGAGGAAGACGCACTCCGCGGCGGTCGTGCCGACCAGCGGCAGATACGGGGAGAGGCGCTCGACCGCGTACGGCAGCGTGTACAGGTCGGCGGCCTCCGCGTCCCAGCCGTGCTCCGCCCACCAGCGCTGCGGCTCGGCAATCTGCCAGTTCCAGGCCAGTCCGATCGTCGACAGGGCGTCCATGAACGGCGCGACGAACGGGGAGGACGTGGTGGCGGAGTTCACGCACTCGGCGCCGAACATGCTGCCGGACGCGGAGAGTTCGGTCATCGCGGCGACGACGGCCTCCACCTCCGAGGGCCGAAGGAAGTACAGGGGTGCTTCCCAGAGCCATGCGGTGGGCCTGCCTGGATCGAATCCCGCCGCCCCGAGTTCCTCCCTCCAGGGTGCTGTGCCGTCGGCTTCGACGAAGGTGCGGCGTCCGCAGGAGAGCCGGCTGCAGTCCAGTACGTACTTCTTGAAGGCCCCTACGGCCGCGTCCTCCACCTCGAAGACGTGCACCCCGGTCGGCCAGTCGAGCCGGAAGGCACGGGTGTCCAGCCCGGCGCCGAGCAGCACGACCTGGCGGCAGCCCGAACGGGCCGCGGCGAGAAGGTAGTCGTCGAAGAAGCGGGTGCGTACCACCTGGTAGTCGGGCAGCAGGCGCTGCATCGGTCCGTCACCGGGCGGGCCTCCGTCGAACCCGGCGGCGTGGAGGAAGTCGGCGGCCCACGGGTCGCGGACGAGCGGCGCGGGCCGGAGGTTCTCCGCCGCGTGTGCGGCGGCCGTCCACAGCGCCGCGCGGGAAACGCCGTGCGGGGTAGTGGCGGGCGGCGCGAACGGTGACTGCCGACGTGTGGATTCCGGCATGGGATCTCCTTGAGGTGGGGCGGGGCGGTCGTGCGGACCCGGATCATCCGGAGCGGCGACGGCCCAGCAGGAAGGCCGCGGCACCCAGCGCGAGCAGGCTTCCGGAGGGGCGGGTGGGCCGCTGGCCGCCCATCGCGGCGGGGGTGCGCGGCTCGTGGATGTTCAGCGCGAACTGACGGTTGGCCACGTCGGAGAGGACGCCCCGGACCTGTTCCGGACTGGTGACGGCGGCCAGCAGAAGCTCCATGGAGTTCCGGGCGAACTGGTTGCGGCCGAGGAAATCGCGGCCCAGTGCGAAAAGGATCTTCGGCACCTCCGCCTGGAACACCTCGGGCAGCGTGATCTCGGGAGCCATACACCGCACCGAACCGTCGAGGTTCGCGAAGGACTTGCCCAGCAGTGAGACGGCCGGCGGCGAACCGATCCCGCGCTTGGTCGCCTTGGCCAGCACGGTGGTGAGCGCGACACCGAAGTTCATGTCCTCCAGTGAGAGATGGGAGACGCTGGGCACGAACGCGGCCATGTCGGCGGCGAACGCGGGCATGTTGGCCCACGGCGTCATCCGGCCCATCTCCGCCCAGTGCTGCGCCGTCCCGGCCCCGTCGCTCTGCGCCAAGGCCATGAACAGCGGCAGCAGCTGAAGACTGGTCCTGCGGTCCAGGCGGCCGACCATGCCCCAGTCGATCAGCGTCGCGGGTCCGCCGGGAGCGGCGAAGACGTTGCCGGCGTGCGGGTCGGCGTGGAAGAAGCGATGGACGAAGTACCCGTGGTACATGAACCGCAGCAGGTCCTTGCCGATCTCCACGCGCTCGTCGTCCGTGAAGTGCGCGCGGTCGACGTGCCGCACCGACTTCCCGTCGGCCAGCGACTGGACGAGGACCCGGGGGCTGGCGTGCAGGACCCGGGGCACCTCCAGGGAGCGGAACGGGCGGACGTGGTCACGGGCCTCGTCCATGTTGCGGGCCTCGCCGGTGAAGTCCAGCTCCGGCTCCATGGCGTCGAAGACCGAGCCGAGCATCGCCTCGATGTCGATGACCTCGTTGAACCGGGGAGCGACACGGGCCACGATCTTCGACGCCCGGCGCATCAGGGCCATGTCCGCGAGTACGCCCTCGCGGATGCCGGGTCGCTGGATCTTCACCACGGCCGCGCGCCCACCGGGCAGCGTCACGCGGTAGACCTGGGCGAGGGACGCCGCCCCCAGCGGGGCGACGGTCTCGATGTCGTCGAAGCGCAGCTTCCAGTTCGGCCCGAGGTCCCGGGCCAGTACCGGCTCGAACTCCGAGAACGGCTGCACGTCGACCTCGTCGTGCAGGTTCTGCAGTTCGTCCCGGATGGACTGGGGGACCATGTCGGGCCGGGTGGAGAGGACCTGTCCGAGTTTCACATAGAAGGGGCCCAGGCTCTCCAGGGCATGCCGCACCGCCTTGGCACGGCGCTGTTCCGCCCCGGCGGTGGCCTCTGCCGCGGACCCGGCGGAGCCGACGAGGCCCTCCGCCGGGGACCGCGTGTCCCGCTTCGTACGTCTCCGCAGCCGGGTCGCCTGTCCCACCTCGTCGGCCACGAGGCTGCCCAGGACCCTGACCACGAGACGCAGCCGATCGCCGACGACAGACGTCATCGTGTGTGATCCTCCTCAGATCGCGGCCCGGGTACGGAACGGCGGTCGGCGTGCACCACGGAGACGGCCGGACGGGACGGTGGCACGGCCGGTCAGCCCGAGGTCGAGGACTGTCCGCCCTGGGACGGCTTGCCGCCCTGCCCCTGCTGACCGGTCAGGCCCTGCAGGGCCGCCAGCCCCTGCTGACCGGCCTGGGCCGGCAGGTTGGTCATGTTCTGCAGGCCCTGGACCGCCTCGAGGAGCTTGGGCAGCACCTGGAGCAGCTGGGTGAGCTGGGTCGGCAGCGCCATCAGGTCGCCCGCCCCGCTCGCCGCGTTTCCGAGGCCTCCGGCCAGCTGACCGAGCCCGCCGAGCGCACCGGCCGCGCCGCCGGCCGCGGCGAGCGGATTGGCCGCCCCGCCCAGCGCGGCCAGGGGGTTGCCCGCCCCGCCCAGCGCGGCCGCGAGCGGGTTGCCGCCGCCCCCGGCACCGGTGAGCGCGGCCAGGGGGTTCTGCGCTGCGCCCGCGACGTTCCCCAGTGGGCCCGCGGCCCCCGAGGCGAGGCCGGCGAGCGGGTTGCCGGCTGCGCCGGCCCCGCCGAGGGCGGCCAGCGGGTTGGCGACCCCCGCGAGCGCGGTCGCCGGGTTGACGGCCCCGGCCAGTGCGGCGAGGGCGTTCGGGGGCAGCTCGGCCAGCGTGCTGACGGCGTTGCCGGAGCCGCGCGACGATCCTGAGTCGTCGTCTCGGTTCAGGAGGTCGTCGAAAGCCTCCTTCCAGCTGTCGGTCATATCGCCGACCAAATCCTTGAAGATGTCTTGGATGTTCTTGCTATTGCCCATGAGCGTGGTCCCTTTCCGTTTCTCTGTGATGGGAGAGGTGCGGTTTTCGGGTGTTACCGGGCACAGCCTTCCAAGGCTTTCGCGCAGACGTTTTTCAATCGCGCGCGGCCCCTGGTGAAGGCGGCCTCGGCCGCCTTGACGGAGATGTTGTGTATGCGGGCGAATTCCGCAGTGGAAATACCCTTGGCACGGGCGAGTATGACCTCCTGCTCCCGCCCTCGCAGGTGTTGTACCTGGCCCAGAAGCCATCTGCCGAAGTCCTCGTCGCAGACGTCCTCCTCGGTCGTGCCCGGGGTTTCCGCGAGCGCCGCACGCTGGAGGAGTCTGCCGCGACGCTCCATGTCGCGGTAGAAGTCGATGCAGAGGCGAAGCGCCACGGACGTCAGAAAGGCACCGAGTCGATTTCTGTCCAACGTGGCGTGGGCGGCTGCCCGGGCCATGGTTTCCTGAACGCAGTCCTCGGCGTCCTGAAGACTTGGCAGTCTTCGCCGAACCAGCCGCATGAGGCGGTCCTGATGCTGGAAGATTTCTTCCCAGGAGCATTCAGCGGGCGATTGGCAGGTGGAATGTCGCACCATCGTGGATTGCAGCCCGTTGTCTCTCGGATTGTGCAGGGAGAACCGCGGCCGACTTTCCATTTGCCGGCCATGTGGTTTTCCTACCCGAGGCCCAGGAGCGGCAAACCGGAATATGTACCTCCGACGGTCCGCAGGAATGTTTTTCCGCGCTCATTTCCGAGGAGCGGGCCGCCGCGCCCAGTCGCGGTTCCAGTTGAGCCACATGTCCCTTACGGTCTGGTGCACTTGGGAGCTGCCGGCGCGCAGCTCGGTGGTGTACGCCTGGATCGCTTCCTTGCCCACCAGCCGCGCTCCGCCGGTGAAGTAGGAGCCCCGGACGTGCCGCGGTGAGCGGTACTTGCCCCACAGCAGGATCTTCATCAGCGGCCAGAGGGTGAACACCCCGGACGGGCACCGGTCGTCGGGGTCCAGGGTGCCCCACACCGTCGGGGCCAGCCCGCTCTCGCCCAGCACCTCGTAGATGCGTGCGATCGCCTGCTCCTTCGTCAACTCGCCCGCACGATAGGCGAGTACGGCGTCCCGCGCCTGGTCGAACATCCGCTCCACCCAGGGGTTGTCCATACCCTGGAGACCTCGGTACGGCGGCAGCTCCAGCATGTCGAAACAGGCCGGGTCGTGCGTCTTCTCGAACGTCACGGCGACCTGGTTCTGGGCGTTCGTGCCGTACAGCGTCGTGATGGTCCACACGCGGTTCCAGGCGTTCCACAGGTCGAAGTCGTCGAACGCGATGTAGCTGCAGGACACCAGGTCGTCGTAGAACCGGAACATGCGCTTGGTCCAGTGATCCAGGTACGCGAACCGGGAGGTGTCGAAGTCGTTCTGGCGCACCGCGTCGATCAGCCGGTGACTCAGCGCGTTCAGTGCCATCACGGTGACGGCGAGACCGCTGGAGAAGAGCGGGTCGATGAAGTCACTGGCGTGCGGCAGCAGACACCACCGGTCGCCGACCACCTTCTGCGAGGCGAACTGGGTGCGGTCGGTGGACACGTACGGCCGGACCGCCCGCGCCCGCTCGAACTGCCGGGCCACACTGGGGAACCGGCGCACGTACCGCCAGAACTCCTCCTGAGCCGAGATGTCCTCCGGCCGGGGGTGCTGGTCGAGATCGAGGTTGATGCCGACACTGCACAACTGGTTCGTGCTGGTCGACTGGTTGTCGAACGGGATGACCCAGAACCATCCGCCCGGGAACATGTGATGGAGCGTTCCCTGGCTGAACGGGCTGGGCATGCCGTGCTGTTCACGCGAAGGCGCCACGGCGTCGAAGGGGCGCACGTCCACCATGTGCGTGAAGATCGTGCGCGACCTCGTGCGGTAGGGCGGTTCCTGCCGCAGTCCGAGACGCTCGGGCAGGACCGCCCGCATGCCGCCGGCGTCGACCACGTACGAAGCCCGGAAGGTGCCCCGGTCCCGGGTGACGAGCGTCGCGCCGTCCTCCTCGAACTTCACGTCGTCGACCATGGTGTGGGTGTACGCGGTCACGCCGTAGGACACGGCGACGTGGAACATGTAGGCGTCCACGTCCTGCCGGAAGTAGTGCGAGTCGGGACCGAGCGGAGGCCCCCAGGTGGGGTACTGGGTGCACTCGTCGGGCCGGGTGGGCTCACCTTCCCGGTGGTAGATGAAGCTGAAGTTTCGCTTGACCCCGCTGTTCGACGACACGTGGCGGCGCAGTGCCGCGTTGGTCGCCAGGTGCTCGAGCTCAGGGACGTCGTAGCGGCGGGCCAGGACCCGCAGGCCGAACGTGGTCTCGGGGACGGTGGACTCTCCGATGGCGAACCTGGGGTGGCCGCTGCCTTCGAGCAGCAGCACCCGCACGCCGTGACGTGCGAGTACGGTCCCCAGCATCGTCCCGCCGATGCCGCCTCCGACGATGGCGACATCGAAAACACGCTGGTCTTCTTGCATGTCTGCGGTTCCTTTCGCGACGGGAAGGGCGAGTCGCCGGGCTCCCCGGTCACCGGTGGGTGACCGGGGAACCCGGCAGCACCCGGCGCAGCCCGCAGGCCACCACCCGGGCGGAGAAGGACACGGCGAACCCGGGGGTGGGCGCCAGTTGGGCCAACAGGCGGCGGTCACCGGGCACTTGCCGCTCGCCGCGCCCGGTGACGTCCAGCCACACGCCGAAGTGCAGCAGCCGCGCCTCGGGTCCGGCGTCGCGGGCGGGGAACGGCCGCATGTGTTCGCGCACCGCACGCGTGAGGGTCGTGCGCCGCACCGTGCCCACCTGGTGCCGGGCCAGGAACTGGTCGAGCAACTGGGCGGAGCGGCGCGGGAATCCGCCGCGACCGAGCGGAGTGCGCCCTACCAGCCCGGCGTCGTGGAACGCCGCGGCGGCCAGCAGGCCGACCCGGTCGTAGGCGGTCCCGCGGGTCCGCGCACAGGCGTCGGCCAGCAGGAACGTCCGCAGAGAGTGCACGGCGACGTGGGGCGGCAGGAGCCGGCACATCTCCGTCAACGCGGCGCCCGCGAGGGGGTGCCCGAGCAGCTCCGCGAGGGCCGGGCGGCCGAGCAGAGGCCGCCACGCCTCGGGCAACGTCTTCGGTGGATCGACGTGCGAACTCACCCCGCTCTCCTCGGAGTCGGAGACTCCCGGCGTCTCAGGCCCTGCGGCCATGGCTCAACCCCCCTTGCCTCGTGACCTCTTGGCTGTGTCCGTCTCACCTGTCTTTACGCTCGGGTCGCCCCCGCCCCCCGGCCCCCCGTTCCACAACGCCGCGTGCAGGTAAGCGCGTTGGCGTGCAACCGACGGCGCGCGATACCGGAAACGCGCTCCGGGCGTACGTTCCGGCCGTCCATTCGGAGCCGTGTCCTGTTCGAATGAATGAGCCCTACTCATCCGTTGTGGCGGTGCGGGAGCGGTGACGGCCAGGAGGATGCGCCCTGCGCTCCCACTGGCGGAAGATTTCTGTAATAGACCTCGTGAGGCGCGGGGAGTGTTCAGGGCAGGACCGAATCTCGCCTGTGCTGAAATGCGGTGTTCGTATGGCCAGTTCCCCGATCAGTGACGATTTGCGACTACCGTCGGAAATCGATGCGTCGGCTCTGACGGACGTTCCCGAAGGGCCGCCCGAGAATATTCTGCTGACAGGAGCCACGGGATTCCTCGGCGGTTTCCTGCTCGCCGACCTGCTGGATGCGACCGACGCTCGAATTCATTGCCTGGTGAGGGCTGAGTCGGCCGCTCAGGCCCGGGAGCGGCTCGCCGGTCAGTTACGCGCCCGGGAGGTGCCGGAGCACCACATGTCCCGGGTCGACGTCGTGCCCGGCAGCCTGGCCAAGCCGCGGTTCGGCCTGACCGACGAGGAGTTCTCGGGCCTCTCGCGCGGCATCGACGTCATTTACCACTGCGGTGCTTGGGTCAATCTTCTGGCGAGCTACCCGATCCTGCGCGGTTGCAATGTGTCGGGAACCCGGGAAATCCTGAGACTTGCGACCCGGACCCGCCGCATTCCCGTGCATTACATCTCGACGATGGGGGTGATCCCGGCGGCCCGGGAGGCCGGGGCCGGTGTCTCCGGTTACTGCGCTACGAAATGGGTCGCCGAGCAGTTGGTCGCGCAGGCCGCGGACCGTGGCTTGCCCACGATGGTGCACCGGCCCGGTGTGATCCTGGCGGACTCGCGCAGCGGCCTGGTGGGGAAGTCGGACTGGTTCGTCCACCTGACAGCGGCGAGCATCCGCGCCCGCTGCGCCCCCGACCACCCCGGTCTCCTGCCGGTGGGCACGGTCGACTTCACCAGCCGCGCCATCGTCGACCTGTCCCTGAGCCGGCGTGCCCGAGGACAGGTGTTCCACGTGATCGATCCCGAACCGCTGCCCTTCCGGTCGTACTTCCAGGGCTTCGCGGACGCGGGTGTCGACCTTCCGCTCGTTCCGTTCGGCACCTGGCTGGAGCGGCTTCGCGACCTGGGCGACGAGGTTCCCCGCAGCACCATGCGGCTGGCCGGCGAGACCCTCCGGCAGATGATCCCGGCCCCGGAGCGCGACACCGCAGGCCTCACCGCGGCGTCCGCGCACCGCGCCCCGCCCGTGCTCGACTCCGACTACTTCCGCAGGGTGCTCGCCTTCCTGGGCCGCGAGGTCATGCTGCCCGCCCAGTGACCCACGCGCGGTCCTCTCCTTCCGCGCACCCCCCGTATCCCATCAGCTGGAGTTTCCGCATGTCCCCTTTCACTCTGGAAGACCTGACGGCGATGGTGGCCGAGATCGCCGGCGCCGAGGCGGCCCGGGCGCTCTCGGAGCAGCCGGCCGACGCGCCCTTCACGTCGTTGGGGTTCGACTCGATGGCCGTCATCGAACTGGCCGAGCGGATCCAGGAGCGCTACGGCGTTCCCATCCCGGACGAGGCGGTGCACGATCTGCGCACCGTCCGGCGGACCCTCGACTACGTGAACGGCCGGGCAGCCGTCGCCGCGGCGGACGGAGCCCGCTGATGGCCCGGGGCGCGGGACGGCTGACCGGCATCGGCGTCTACCGCCCCGGTGGCCTGCTCACCAGTGCCGAACTCGACACCAGGTTCGGCCATGAGGAAGGCTATATCGAGCAGATCACCGGAATCCGGACCAGGCTGAAGGCCGACCCCGACGACACCTTCGTCGAGATGGCCGCGCAGGCGGCGGACAAGGCCCTGGCCCACGCGGGAGTGCTCGCCGAGGACCTGGACTGTGTCCTGTTCTCCTCCGCCAGCAGCGTCGGCCAGGCATCGTGCCGGGCCGCCGGTCTCACCCACCGCATCGGAGCCGGCCGGGCCGGCGGGCTCGACGTCAACGGTGGGTGCGCCGGGTTCAGTTACGGGCTGACCCTGGCCTCCGGACTCATCGCCGCACAGCAGGCGCGTCAGATCCTGGTCGTCGCCGCCGAGCGGCTGGGCGACATCACCGACCCCGACGACTGCGGGACCGTCATGCTCTTCGGCGATGCCGCCGGGGCCGCGGTGGTCAGCGCCGCGGAGCACGGCGGGATCGGACCGGCGGTGTGGGGAACCCACGGCCCCGGTGAGCCCTGGATGACCAGCGCCCCGCCCAAACCCGGCGCCGCCCGCCCGTACATGCACATGGACGGCACCCGGGTGGTCCGCTGGTTCGGTTCACACATGCCGCAAGTGGCCCGGGACGCACTCGACGCGGCCGGGCTCACCTGGGACGACATCGGCGCCTTCGTGCCGCACCAGTGCAACGGGCGGCTGATCGACGCGATGGTGCGCCGACTGCGCCCGCCCGCGCACGTGGCGATCGCCCGCAGCATCGTCACCGACGGCAACACCAGTTCGGCGTCCATCCCGCTGGCCCTGGAGTCGCTGCTCGCCTCGGCCACCGTACGGCCCGGCGACAAGGCGCTGCTCCTGGGCTTCGGCGCCGGGCTGACCTGGTGCGCCCAGGTGGTCGAACTTCCGTAAGGAGCACCTCATGAACGTCACGTCCGCGTCCCCCGCGGTCGGCCTCAGGCCCGCCGGCGAACCCGAAGCCGGTGTCGTGGCCCGTCCCCTGTCCCGTCTGTCCGACGCCGACCTCGGCACCCTGCTGATGATCCGCCACTTCGAACTGGCCGTGCTGGAGCTGTTCTCCCAGGGCCGGCTGCACGGCACCACGCACACCTGCCTCGGCCAGGAGTACATCCCCGTCGCGCTCTACCCGCTGCTGGACGAGGGCGACTACGTCTTCAGCAACCACCGCGGGCACGGCCACTACCTGGCCCGCTTCCACGACCCGCACGGTCTGCTCGCGGAGATCATGGGGCGGGCCGGCGCCGTCTGCCACGGCGTGGGCGGCAGTCAGCACATCTACCGCGACCGCTATCTGTCGACCGGCGTACAGGGCCAGAGCCTGCCCGTCGCCGTGGGAGTCGGCCTGCACCTGAAGGGGGCCGAGCCGGGCCGGATCGCGGTGGTCCACATCGGCGACGGCACCTGGGGCGAGGGCGCCGTGTACGAGGCACTCAACATGGCGCAGTTGTGGCAGGTCCCGGTGCTCGTCGTGGTGGAGCACAACGGGATCGCCCAGTCGACACCGACCGAGCGGCAGATGTCCGGCACCGTCGAGGCCCGGGCGGCGGCCTTCGGCGTCGGGCACCTGCGGCTCGACTCCGTGGACGTCACCGACGTACGCGCCGCCCTCACCCCCGTGGTCGAGCAGGTCCGCGACCGGCACCGGCCGTACGTGGTCGAGTGCGTCACCCACCGCGTGGGCCCGCACAGCAAGGGGGACGACACGCGCGCGGCCGAGGTCCGTGAGCGAGCGGCCCGGCACGACTGGTACCGCCGCTACCGACAGGACCATCCCGCACAGTTCGCCGCCACCGACCAGGCACAGGCGGAGGCCGTCGCCGCCGTCGTACGAGAGGTCGGCGCGCGTCCGGCGTCCCGATGGGAGGCCCGATGACCAGGCGCCAGCGCGTGGCCGAGAACCTCAACAGCGCACTGCACCACATCCTCGGCGCCCACCCCGGCACCTATCTGATCGGCGAGGACGTCGCCGACCCCTACGGTGGGGCGTTCAAAGTGACCCGGGGGCTCTCCGACCGCTTCCCGGACCGGGTGCTCTCCTCACCGCTGAGCGAAGGCGGCATCGCCGGCGTGGGCGCGGGCCTGGCCCTGGCCGGCAACCGGTCCGTGGTCGAGATGATGTTCTCGGACTTCGCCGCGCTGGCCTTCGACCCACTGCTGAACTTCGCCGCCAAGTCCGTGTCGATGTACGGCCGCAGGGTCCCGATGAGCATGGTCGTCCGCTGCCCCACCGGCGGCAACCGGGGGTACGGCCCGACGCACAGCCAGAGCCTGCAGAAGCACTTCCTCGGCATTCCCTCGCTGCACCTGCGGGAAGTCACCCCGTTCCACGACAACCAGCGCGTACTGACCGCGATGCTCGACCGCGAGGAGCCCGGTGTGCTCTTCGAGGACAAGGTGCTCTACACCCGCGCCATGTACCAGGACGGGGTCGTGGACGACCTCTTCCGCTACGAGGTGCTGGCCGATCCCAGCGAGACCGCCCGGGTGTTCGCGCCGGACTGCGGGCCCCCCGACTGGATCCTCATGGCCCCGGGCGGCCTCACCGAACGGGCCGTCACCGCCCTGCGCACCCTGCTCCTCGAAGAGGAGATCACGTGTGAGCTGCTGGTGCCCTCCCAGCTCTACCCCTTCGACAGCAAGGCGCTGCTCCCGGTGCTGTCCCGTGCCGACCGCATCTGCGTCATCGAGGACTCCACGGCCGACGGGACCTGGGGCGAACTGGTCGCACAGCAACTCCACGAGCAGCTGTGGAGCCGACTGGCCCGCCCGGTGCTGCCGCTGAGTGCCGAGCCGAGCATCGTACCGACCGCGGCGCACCTGGAGCACGACGTGCTGCTCCAGCCGTCCACCATCCACCGCGCGATCACGGAGGCGACGAAGTGATCGGCATCGAGCTGCCCACGCTCAACACGAACGACTCCAGCTACACCCTGGTCGAGTGGCTCGTCCCCGACGGCAGCAGCATCGAGGGCGAGGAACCGCTGGCGGTCGTGGAGACCTCCAAGGCCAGTGAGGAGATCGAGAGCACCGGCCCCGGAATCCTGCACGTCCTCGTCGGCGGCGGCCAGGACTGCAGGCCGGGGCAGACCATCGCGTACCTCTTCGAGTCGGCCGAGGCGCGCGACTCCTACCGGGCGTCGGCCGCCACCCCGGCGACGGCATCCGCGCCCCCCGGCGCGGAGCTGAGCATCACCAACGCGGCCCGTGCGCTCGCCGACAGCCACGGCGTGTCCGAGGCGGAGCTGCGCGGGCTCGGGCGCACGGTGGTCCGTACGGCCGATGTCGAGGACCTGGTGCGGCGGGCCGCGTCGGCGCCCTCCTCCCCCCAGCGCCAACTGTCGAAGCGACAGCGGACGGTGGGGGCGGTGGTGACCGAGTCGATGCGGACCGTTCCGGCCGCGGCCGCCTACGCCAAGGTCGACGTCGGGCAGGCGGAGGAACTGGCGCGGCAGCTGTCCGAGCGCACCGGCAGTTTCGTCTCCCTGCCCGTCCTGCTGATCAAGGCGGTGGCGCGCCGGCACGCGGCACACCCCCTGATGTTCGCCGCGCTCACCGACGACGGCGCGGTACGCGAGAGCCAACGGGCCCATGTGGGCGTCACCATGGACGCGGGCCGAGGTCTGTACACCCCGGTGGTGCACGACGCCGCCGAGCTGAGCAGCGACCGGATCGCCGACCTGCTGACCGGCTTCCGGAGCAAGGCGTTCCGGGGCACGTTCCAGGCCGCCGAACTCGCCGGGGCCAACATCATGGTCGCCCCGCACACCACGGAGGGCATGGTGCTGGCCACCCCCATCGTCTTTCCCGGCCAGACCTGCGTGCTCTCCATCGGTGCCGTCGACGACCAGGTGCGACTGGACGCGCAGGGCACCCCTCGCAGCCACCGGTTCGTCCACCTCGGGCTGGTGTACGACCACCGGGTGGTCAACGGCAGGGACGCGATGGCCCTGCTCGAGGACGTCAAGGCGGAGCTGGAGGCACCGGCCGCGCTCAGCTGACCGCCGACCCGCCACCACGGAACTCCGTCACCACGGAACCCCACCACTCGGAACCCCACCACCCCGGGGTACCGCCCGTCGGACCGGAAAGGACAATCCTGACATGACCACCGACACCACCCCCCACAGCCGCGCCTACGACCTGCTCGCCTCGGTTCTCAGCAACAAGTTCGAGGTGCCCCCCGAGGCCATCGTCCCCACCGCGACCTTCGAACAGCTGGACCTCGACTCGCTGGCCGTGGTGGAGCTCTTCGTCGTACTCACCGAGGAACTCGGCATCGAAGTACAGGACGGCGAGGCCGACCCGGACCTCACCCTGGCCGGCGTGGCCGACCTCATCGCCCAGGCCGTCAAGCCGTGACCGGCGCCCGGCCCGACGTCGCCGTCACCGGGATCGGCCTGGTCACTCCGGCCGGCACCGGCCGCGAGGCCACCTGGGACGGCGTGTGCGCGGGCCGCCCCACCGCCCGGTTCGTCCCCGAACTCAAGGGTCTGCCGGTCGACTTCGCCTGCCTCGTACCGGACTTCTCCCCCCGCGATCACGTCCCCGGCGCACGCCCCTGGCAGTACGACCGCTTCACCCAGTTCGCCCTCCACACCGCCCTGGAGGCGGTTTCCGACGCCGGCCTGGACCCGGCCGACTGGGACGCGGACCGCGTCGCGGTGGTCTTCGGCAGCTCGGCCGGCGGCACCGGCACCATGCTGGAACAGCACCGCAAACTACTCGAAACGGGCCCGGCACGCGTCTCGCCGATGCTGCTGCCGATGTTCCTGCCCAACATGGCCACCGGACAGCTCACCATCCACCTGCGTGCCCGGGGCCCGGCGCTGTGCACGGTCACCGCCTGCGCCTCCGGCGCCACCGCCATCGGCACCGCCCTGCAACTCCTGCGCTCCGGGGCCTGCGACATCGCCGTCGCGGGGGCATCCGACGCGGTCGTACAGCCTTTCTGGGTGACCGGCTTCGACCGGATGGGCGCGCTGTCCCGGCGCGGCGACGACCCGCAGGCCGCCTCCCGGCCCTTCGACACCGCCCGGGACGGCTTCGTCATGGCGGAGGGCGGTGCGGCCCTGGTCCTGGAGCCGGCGAGTGCGGCCAGGGCGCGCGGACGCCCCGGCTACGCTCTGCTGGCGGGCTACGGAGCATCGTCCGACGCCCACCACCCCGTGGCACCCGACCCCGAGGGCGAGGGCGCCGCCCTCGCCGTGCGGCGGGCCCTCGACGACGCCGGCGCCCGCCCCGCGGACGTACAGCACATCAACGCGCACGGCACCAGCACGCCGCTCAACGACGCCGCCGAGGCCCGTCTGATCCGTCGCCTCTTCCCTCACCAGCCCCCCGTGACCTCCGTCAAGGGCACCCTCGGCCACCTGCTCGGCGCGGCCGGGGCGGTCGAGGCGGCGATCACCGCCCTGTCCGTGGCGCACGGCCGGGTGCCTCCCGTGGCCAACCTCGAGAAACAGGAAGGAGACACCGAGATCAACGCCGTCACCGGCACCAGCCGGGCCCAGCCCGTCGACCTCGCCCTGAGCCATTCCTTCGGCTTCGGCGGCCACAACGCCGTACTCGCCTTCAGAAGCTGCCCCACCGAACCGGTCCGGGAGCCGGCCGCTCCTTCACCGTGAGCATCTCCAGGCGGCGGCAGCGGCCGTCCGAACGACCTCTCCGCCGCCCGGTCGCGGGTTCGTTGCGGAATTCGATGGACGCGGGACCGAGGAGATCGTTCGCACTCCGCGCCATTGCCCAACGAAAGGGAGAACACCATGAGCTTCCTCAGCCCCCGCCTCCCCGGCGTCACCTCGGACGACGTCGTCACCGACATCACCGAGGCCCCGCACCGCCTGGGCGCGGTCGCCCAGGCCGGCGGGGCGCAGGTCATCGCCACCGTCGACGTACAGGCGGGAGAGGACGACTGGAACGACCCGCCCACCGAGGAGCATCCGCGTCCGGTGGTGCTCGTGCACGGCACCTTCGGCAACCGCGGCTACACCTGGAACACGGCGGCACCGCTGCTGCGACAGCACGGTCACCGGGTCTTCCGGCTCGACTACGGCCGGCACGGCCACCCCGTGCTCTTCGGCCTGGGCGACATCAAGCGCTCCGCCCGGCAGCTCGCGGACTTCGTCGACGAGGTACTGCGGCGGACCGGCGCCCAGCAGGTCGACGTGGTCGGCTTCTCGCAGGGCGGTATGGTGCCGCGCTACTACCTGAACGCCCTGGGCGGAGGACCCAAGGTGCGCAACTTCGTCGGCATCGCGCCCAGCAACCACGGAGTCACGGGCCAGGGGCTGATGAACCTCGCCCGCCAGATTCCCGGCGCGGTGGAACTCCTCGAACAGGGCGCCGTCGGGGAGGTCGTGCCGGCCTGGCCGCAGCTCCAGCACGACCACCCCTTCCAGCGCGAGCTGGTCGATCTCGGCGAGACGACGGAGGGCGTCCGCCACACCGTCATCGCCACCCAGTACGACGACGTGGTCACTCCGTACACGTCGTGCGCCCTCGCGAGGACCGAGGGCCGCCACGTCAACAACATCGTCCTCCAGGACATCGATCCGGACGACCACACGCCGCACGTGAGCATGCCCTACAACGCGACCGTGCTGAACGAGGTCCTCAAGGCCCTGGCCGGCTGAGCCCTGCTGCCGTCCAGGAGAACGCGGGCGACCAGCGCCGGGTCGTCGTTCATCGGGACGTGGCCGCAGCCGGGCAGCCGCACCAGGCGGGCCCGCGGCATGGCGTGCTTGGCGCGTATGCCCTGCCGGGGCAGGAGCAGCCGGTCCCGGTCACCCCACGCCACGGTGACGGGGACGCCGGGCACGTCGTCGGTGAACAGCACGCTCCGTCCGGTCCGGAGCGTCTCGGAGAACCCCTGCGCGTGTGCGAGCGCCAGCGTCTCGGCGACGACCGCCTCGGGGGAGCGGCGGCCGGGACGGGCGTAGATCGTACTCGTCAGCGCGGTGCGGCCGACCGCGGTGCGGGACAGCCGTTCGACCAGCGGGAGGGGCAGGCTCCGGGCGGTCCGGCGCATCCCCATCAGGACGCCGAAGGCGTAGCGCCGCTCGGCCTGCGTCCAGAAGCCGGCCGGGGACAGGGCCGTCACCGACCGCACCAGGTTCTCGCGGCCGAGCTCCAGGGCCAGCAGACCGCCCAGCGAGTTGCCGGCCACGTGCGGCCGGTCGAGCCCCAGCGCCGCGCAGAAGGCGCCGAGTATCGCGTTCATCGTCGGCAGATCGTGCGGCAGGCCGTGCGGCAGTGCGGACGACTGCCCGAACCCCGGCAGGTCCACGGCCACCACCTCGCGCTCGGTCGCGAGGATGTCGACCACCGGGTCCCAGGCCTGCCGGTGGTGGCCTATGCCGTGCAGCAGCAGCAACGGCTCGCCCTCACCCAGGCGCGCGTAGGCGAGGGTGATGTCCTGCGGACCGTGCTCGGTGGGGGCCGTGAAGGAGAGCGTTTCGGACATGGGGCTCCTTGTTGCTCCTTGTCGGGAACACGTGTTGTGGGAACACGCGTCGTAGGAACGCATGTCGCCGGGAACGGATGAACGACGACGTTGCGTAGACACCTTGTCAGTAAGAGCTACCGACGGGTAGCCCCCGGTCACCGGTCGGCTTCGGGCGGGGGTGATTCCGCCTGGACACGGCCGCACGCGTCCGCTGGGATGGAACGGTGACCACCGAAACCGCGACCGACGTCTTCGAAGAGCACCGCCCCGTCCTCCTGGGCGTCGCCTACCGCATGCTGGGCCGCCTCGCCGACGCGGAGGACGTGGTCCAGGAGGCCTGGCTGCGCTGGTCCGGCGCCGACCGCTCCGCAGTCCGTGAACCGCGCGGCTACCTGGTGCGGACCACCACCCGACTGGCCATCGACCGGCTGCGCCAGATCAAGTCGCGGGGCGAGACGTACGTCGGACCGTGGCTGCCCGAGCCCTGCGCCACGGACTTCGGCCAGACCGTGCCGGACACCGCCGAGCGCGCCGTCCTCGCCGACTCGGTGTCCTTCGCCGTCCTCGTGGTGCTGGAATCGCTGTCCCCGCTGGAGCGGGCGGTGTTCGTCCTGCGGGAGGCGTTCGGCTACCCCTACGCCGACATCGCCGCCATGCTGGAACGCGGCGAGGCCGCGGTGCGCCAGCTCGCCGGGCGCGCCCGCAAGCACGTCGAGGAGCGCCGGCCGCGCTACGACGTCGATCCGGCCCAGCGCCGCGACCTGACCGAACGCTTCCTCGCCGCCGCGGCCGACGGCGACCTGGACGGTCTGATGGCCCTGCTCGCCCCGGACGTCCGGCTGATCGGCGACAGCGGCGGCAAGTCCAGGGCGCCGCTGCGGGTGCTGGAGAGCGCCGACAAGGTGGGCCGCTTCCTGCAGGGCGCCGCGCGCAAGGGTGTCCCGGACGTCTCCTTCCGCTTCCTGGAGCTCAACGGCGGACCGGCCCTGCTCGTCCTGTCCGGCGGCAAGCCGGACTCCGTCTTCCAGCTCGACGTCGCCGACGGACGGGTCCAGTCGATCTACGTCGTCCGCAACCCCGACAAGCTGCGTCACCTCGCCGACCTCGGCTAGCCACGCCGCACGGCACCGCACCGCGGCGCCCCGCCGGCCGGCCACGACCCCCGAAAGCCCCCGTCCCGCGACGGGGGCTTTCGCCGTCCGGTCGCCGGATTGGTCTTGACCAAGGGGGTGGGCCGCCTTATCGTCGCAGAGAACTGCAACAACCTTTAATAAACAAGGGCGTCAAAACGCCGCCGGACCACGGCGATTGCGGAGGACAGGGTGGGGACCACGCAGTTGGAATCGGTGCCGGAACCGAAGTACTGGCACCTCAGGACCGTACTGAGCGAGGCCCTGGACTCGGAGTTCTCGGTGGGCGAGATCCTCCCGAACGAGCGCGACCTCGCCGCCCGCTTCGGCGTCGCCCGTGCCACGCTCCGCCAGGCCCTGGAGCAGCTCGAACTGGAAGGCCGCCTCCAGCGCCGCCGCGGCGTCGGCACCACCGTCGCCCCGCCGCGCGTCGGCGTGGCCGTCGGCACCGCACAGCACGCCTGGCCGGGAACGGCCGACGACGCCTGGGAAGCCACCGGCTGCGAGCTCGCGGCGCCGCCCGCGGCGGTCGCCGAAGCCCTGGGCACCGCCCGCGACGAAACCGTGCACACCGTCCGCCGCTCCCGCGTGACGCACGGCCAGCCCGTCGCCGCCGAACTGCTCTACGTCCCGCCGTCCTCGGTGCCCGACCTGACCGCCATCGACACGCCCTCCGCGGCCGCACGCGCGCGTGCCGTCCTGCGCGAACTGCAGCGCGGCGAACTGGAGCGCCGGGACAGCGCCGTGGAGCTCGGATCGGCCGGCGCCGAGGACGCGAAGGAACTGGACCGCCTCCCGGGAGCGCCCGTCCTCGTCGTCACCACCCGCTACCTCGCCGAGGGCCGCACCGCCGCGCTCTCCGTCGCCACCTACCGCGCCGACACCTGCCGGCTGACCTTCGGGGACTCCGGCGACGTGGAGATCCACCACGGCCCCCAGACCCGGGCCTCCTGAGCCTGCCGGCCCGGACCCCCGCGGCTCAGCGCCGCGCCGTGGCGCCCTCCACGGCGAACAACTGCTCCTCGACGTGATCGAGGGCGAGGCGCAGCGCGCCCGTCGCCACGGCGGCCTCCCCGAGGAGGGACAGCGCGACCTTCGGCGGACGCAGGCAGTAGCGGGCCAGCTCGCGCCGCAACGGCTCCAGCACGTCGTCCAGGCCGGCCGCCCAGCCTCCGATGACGACCAGTTCGGGATCGAGGGCCAGCACCATCGCCGCCACGTCGTGCACCAACCGGTGGATGTACCGCTCGACGGCCGCGCGGGCCCGCTGGTCGCCCTGCCGGGCCTCGGCGAACACCTGGGCGACCGCCTGCTCGTCCAGCGGATGCAGCGGCTCGTCCGTGGTGGACAACAGCGTCTCCGGAGTCACGTCCCGGCCCAGCAGGTGCAGCGCGCCGGTCTCGCCCGCCGCCCCTCCGTACCCCCGGTGCAGCCGCCCGCCGATCAGCGACCCGGCCCCGGGGCTCAGCCCGGCCAGTACGAACACGATGTCGTCGGACTCGGTGGCGGCGCCCTTCCAGTGCTCGGCGACCGCCGCCGCGTTCGCGTCGTTCTCCACCAGCACCGGACACTTGAAGGAACGGCTCAGCCGCTCGCCCAGGCGCAGCCCCGTCCACTCGGGCAGCGCGGTGCACAGCCGCACCGTGCCGTCCGCCTCCACGATCCCCGGCGAGGCGGCGCCCACGGCCCGCAGCGAGCCACGCGCCACCCCGGCCCGGCGCAGCAGTTCGGCGACCGCGGTGCGCACCCGCTCCAGCCGCTCGTCGGCCGGCGCGCTCACGTCGACGTCCTTGGCCTGGGCGCCGATCACCCGGCCGTCCAGGTCGGACAGGAGCGCGGCCACGCGGTGCGGACCGATCTCCAGCCCCAGCAGATGCCCGGCCTCAGCCCGGAACCGGAACCGCCGCGCGGGCCGCCCCTGCCTGCGGGTCGTACGCTCGTCGACGGCCGCCTCCACGACCAGGCCCGCCTCGATCAGCCCCTCGACGACGCCCTCGACGGTGGGCCGGGACAGTCCGGTCACCCGAGTGATCTCGGTCAGCGTCGCGCAGTCCGTGGCCCGCAACGCGTGCAGCACCACGGCGGAGTTGATCCTCCGCAGCAGCGACGGGTCCCCACCGGTCAGCCCGCCCAACTCCGTCCTCCCAGCTCGTGCGCGTGTTGGGCGGATCGTACTCGGCCCGCTCCACCCCGGCGAGTGCCGGTCCCGCCCCTGCCCGGCGGGCCGTCACCTCACCCGGGTGCCACGAACCCCGACTCGTACGCCGCGATCACCGCCTGTGTGCGGTCCCGCGCCCCCAGCTTCCCCAGTACCGCGCTCACGTGCGACTTCACCGTCTCCGTGCCGACCACCAGCCGGGCGGCGATCTCCGCGTTCGACAGCCCGCGCGCCATCAGCCGCAGCACGTCGCCCTCCCGCTCGGTCAGCTGCGCCCGCTCCAGCACCGCGCGGGCGGCGCGGTTGCCGCCGTCGTCACCGTACTCGGCGGCCAGTTGCCGCACCGACGCCGGGAACAGCAGGGACTCGCCTTCCGCGATCAGCCGTACCGCGTGCACGATCTCGGCCGGGCGGGCCCGTTTCAGCAGGAACCCGTCGGCGCCCGCGCGCAGCGCCTCGTACACGTACTCGTCGTTCTCGAAGGTCGTGACCACGAGGATCTTCGGCGGGTCGGTCATCGTCCGCAGCAGCGCCCGTGTGGCCTCGATCCCGTCCAGCAGCGGCATCCGGACGTCCATGGCGACCACGTCCGGCCGCAGCTGCCGCACCAGCGGAATCACCGCCGCCCCGTCGGCCGCCTCCCCGACCACCTCGATGTCCGGCTGCGCCTCCAGCACAGCCCGCAGACCCGCGCGTACCAGGGGTTCGTCGTCGACGAGGAGCACTCTGACCGGCATCCGCCCAGCGTAGATCAGCCCGGCGGCAGCTCGACCAGCACCTCCCAGTCACCGGCGTCGCCGGGGCCCGTGCGCGCCCGCCCGCCCAGCAGCGCGACCCGCTCGCGTATCCCGCGCAGCCCGCTGCCACGACCGGGCGCGGCTCTTTCGTCCGGCAGCGGATTGCACACCTGAAGGGTGAGCGCGCCGTCGGTGACCTCGACGCGCACCCGGGTCGGCACCGCGCCCGCGTGCCGCAGCACATTGGTCAGTGCCTCCTGGAGGATGCGGTAGCCCTCTCGCGAGACCGGACCCGGCAGGGCCTCCAGCGGACCGGTGACCTCGGCGTCGACCTTGGCCCCGGAAGCGCGGGCGGACTCCAGGAGGCGGTCCGCGTCCGCGAGCGTCGGCCGGCCGCTCGCAGGCCGCTCGGCCTCCCGCAGGACGCCGAGCACCCGTTCCAGATCCTCCAGCGCGGCCCGGCCGGTCTCCTCGATCGCGGTCAGCGCTCGGTCGGTGAACTCGGGGCTGTTCGCCGCGCGGGCGGCCCCCGCCTGGATGACGGCGACGGTCAGCGCGTGGCCGATGGAGTCGTGCAGCTCGCGGGCGATGCGGTTGCGTTCCAGGAGCTGTTCGGTGCGCTCCTCCAGGGCGGTGAGCCGCTCGGCGGCGGAGGGACCGAGAAACGCGCGGGCCCCCGCCGTCGCCAGGAGGCCGAGGCCGACCACGGCGCCGTACAGGGCGAGGAGGGGGAGCGGCGCGAGGAGGGCGTACGCCCAGTGCGGCGCGGTGTCCCGCAGCACCGGGATGTCATCGACCCGGTGCCCGGCGGCGTGCCGGACCAGTTCGACGGAGAGGAGCGGCAGCCAGACGCAGGCACCCGAGACCAACAGACCCAGCAGCAGACGCCCTTGCAGCCACACCACCGTGCGCAGCCGGTCCCGCCAGGTCGCCGACGGGGCCACCGAGAAGCCGCCGTCGCCCTGACCCGGCGTGAGGAGCCACCGCGCCTGTAGCCCCTCGCCGGTCCGCACCGCCGGAATGAGGCCGACCGGGACTAGCAGGGCCGCCGGTACCCACATGTTCGTGTCGTCGATGAGCGCCCACACGCTCACGATCAGCATGGGCACCCACAGATAGACGAATCGTGTGTAGGTGGTGCCCAGGAACAACGGGCGCAGCAAGCGGAGCATTCGTTCATCGTGCCAGCCGCCACTGACACCCGGCTCCCCCGCACGGGGGAGACGATCTCCACCGGCGGGGGAGGACCCGCCCCCGTACGACCGGCACGCTGATGCCATGACCAGCATCGACGTCCAGAACCTCACCAAGGAGTACGGCACCCGGCGAGCCGTCGACGACCTCACCTTCACCGTCCGCCCCGGCCGCGTCACCGGCTTCCTCGGCCCCAACGGCGCCGGGAAGTCCACCACCATGCGCCTGGTCCTCGGCCTCGACCGGCCGACCTCCGGCACCGCGACCGTCGGCGGACGCCCCTACGCCGCCCTCCACGAGCCGCTGCGGCACGTCGGCGCCCTGCTCGACGCGGACGCCGCCCACGGCTCCCGCACCGGCCGGGACCACCTGCGCGTCCTGGCGGCGAGCAACCGCCTTCCCGCACGTCGGGTCGACGAGGTCCTGGAGGAGACCGGCATCGCGTCGGTGGCGCGCCGCCGGGTGAGGACGTACTCCCTGGGGATGCGCCAGCGGCTCGGCATCGCCGCCGCGCTGCTGGGCGATCCCGAGGTGGTGATGCTGGACGAGCCCTCCAACGGACTGGACCCCGAGGGCATCATCTGGATCCGTGAACTGCTGGGCCGGCTCGCGGCCGAGGGACGCACCGTCCTGGTCTCCAGCCACCTGATGAACGAGACCGCGTCCTTCGCCGACCATCTGGTCGTCCTCGGCCGGGGCCGACTGCTCGCCGACACTCCGATGCGGGAGTTCATCGACGCGCGCGTGCAGCCCAGTGTCCGCGTCCGGACCTCGGACCCCACCGCGCTCAAGGCCGCTCTCGCCCGGCACGGGCACGAGGCGGTGGAACACGACGACGGGTACTGGACCGTGCCGCACGCACGCGTGGACGACATCGGCCGCGCCGTGTCCGGTGCCGGCGTCCCGATTCTCGAACTGAGCTCGACGGAAGGCACCTTGGAGCAGGCCTACCTCGACCTGACGGCCACCGAGGCCGAGTTCACCGCACAGCCCCAGGAGGTCTGACCATGCACTTCGCACCCGTACTCCGCTCCGAGGCGCTCAAGGTGCTCACCCTGCGCTCGCTGTGCGGCACACTGCTGGCCGTGTTCGCCTGCACCACCGCCTTCTCCGCGCTGGCGGGGGTCTCCGACACCTCGGACCCGGACTTCGACCCGCTGTTCATGGCCCTCTCCGGCGTCATGCCCGGTCAGATCGCCGCCATCGCGTTCGGCGCCATGGTCGTGTCGGCCGAGTACCACGGCAACGGAATTCGCCTTTCCCTGGCCGCCGTTCCACAGCGCGGGCGGTGGTTCGCGGCGAAACTGGTCGTCGTCGCCGTACCGGCCCTCGTGGTCGGCCTGCTCACCTCGTTCACCGCCCTCGTCGCCGCCCGGGCGGGCCTCGGCGCGGCCGCGGACGGGCTCACCATGGGCGAGCAGGTGCGCGGTGTCGTGGGATGCGGGATCTACTTCATGCTGATGGCCCTGCTCGCGGCGGGCCTGACCGCCCTCTTCCGCAGTGGCGTGGCCACCCTGTCCACCCTGATCCCGTTCATCCTCATCATCGCCTTCGTGATCGGTGACGCGGCGGGCGGCGCCACGGAGTTCCTGCCGGACCAGGCCGGACAGGTGGTCATCCACCAGACGCACGACGGGATTCTGGGGCCCTGGGCGGGGCTCGCCGTGACAGCGGTTTGGGCGGGGGCCGCCCTGATCGCCGGTGCCTGGCGGCTGCGCGGCCGGGACGCCTGACGCCCCGCCAATTGTCAGTGGCGGCCGGTTTACTGGACGGCATGGACATCGCGCGGCACATCGCCCTCATCGACGAGCTGTGCTTCCGCCCCTTCCCGGCGGAGCACGGCCACTTCGTGGCGGTGCTGGAGAGCAGCCACGGCCTGCGCGACGGCGACCCGGGGGAGCGGGCGGCGACCGTGGAGCAGTACGAGAAGTACCGCGACGCCCTCCACGAGCGCTTCGCTACGCGCCGGGGGCAGGCGGAGCCCTGGAACCTGCGAACGGTCTGGAACCTGCAGACGGTCCTCCTGCGGACCGAGCGGGAGGAGATACCCGAGCCGTGGGCCGCCCTCAGCGCCCGTGCACGCCTGGCACACCTGTGGGAGGCCGAGGGGACCGGCCGCTGGGTCGCGGTCGCTGTCGCAGATGCGGACGAGAGCGACGAGGTGCAGTTGCTGGCCGTCGTCACCCGGGAGGCGCCCCCGTGATCCCGGACTACTCCTCCGTGTCCGCCGCCGCCCGCAGCCGCGCGAACTCCTCCGCCATGGTCTGCGCCGTCCAGTGCGCGTTGAGACCGCTGGGATTGGGCAGCACCCAGATCCGTGTGTCTCCGATCGTCCGTTCCTGGGGGCCGACCTGCGCCTTGCGGTCGTCGAACGCCGCGCGGTACGCGGTGACACCGACGACGGCCAGCCAACGCGGCCGCAGCCGCGCCACCTTCAGCGCCAGCAGCCGGCCGCCCTCCCGGTACTCCTCGGGGCTCAGCTCGTCCGCCCGCGCGCTGGCCCGCTGGACGACGTTCGTGATCCCGAGCCCGTACGCGAGCAGGTCCCCCTGCTCCGACGGCTTCAGCAGCCGCGGGGTGAACCCGGACAGATGAAGCACCGGCCAGAAGCGGTTGCCCGGGCGGGCGAAGTGGTGGCCGGTCGCCGCCGTCATCAGACCGGGGTTGATGCCGCAGAACAGCACGCGCAGGCCGTCCGCGACGACGTCCGGGACGAGACGGTCGCGGGCGGCCTCCAGCTCCGCCGGGGTGAAGCGCGTCAGAGGATCGCTCCGGGGGTGTATCCCGCGGCCTCCGGGCGCTGCTTCACGATCTCCTCGATCCGGCCGACGACGACGCCGACCTGGGCGGCCGCCGCGCCCGTGAAGGACAGCTTGTCGGCCATCAGCGCCTCCAGACCGGCCCGGTCCAGCGGGATGCGCTCGTCGGCGGCCAGCTTGTCGAGCAGTTCGTTGCGCTCGGCGCCCTGCTCGCGCATCGCCAGCGCGGAGGCGACGGCGTTCTCCTTGATCGCCTCGTGGGCGACCTCGCGGCCCACCCCGGCCCGCACCGCGCCCATCAGCACCTTGGTGGTGGCCAGGAACGGCAGGTAGCGGTCCAGCTCCCGGGCCACGACGGCCGGGAAGGCACCGAACTCGTCGAGCACGGTCAGGAACGTCTCCAGCAGCCCGTCCAGGGCGAAGAACGCGTCGGGCAGGGCCACCCGGCGCACCACCGAGCAGGACACGTCGCCCTCGTTCCACTGGTCGCCCGCCAGCTCGCCGGTCATCGACGCGTAGCCGCGCAGGATGACCATCAGGCCGTTGACGCGCTCGCAGGAGCGGGTGTTCATCTTGTGCGGCATCGCCGAGGAGCCGACCTGGCCGGGCTTGAAGCCCTCGGTGACCAGCTCGTGCCCCGCCATCAGCCGGACCGTCTTCGCCAGCGACGACGGTGCCGCCGCCAGCTGCACCAGCGCGGTGACGACCTCGTAGTCCAGAGAGCGCGGGTAGACCTGGCCGACCGAGGTGAACGCCTCGGAGAAGCCCAGGTGGCCGGCGATCCGCCGCTCCAGCTCCGCGAGCTTGTCCGCGTCCCCGCCGAGCAGGTCCAGCATGTCCTGCGCGGTGCCGACCGGGCCCTTGATGCCGCGCAGCGGGTAGCGGCCCAGCAGCTCCTCCACCCGGCCGTACGCCACCAGCAGCTCGTCGGCGGCGGTGGCGAACCGCTTGCCCAGCGTCGTGGCCTGCGCGGCGACGTTGTGGGAGCGGCCGGCCATGACCAGCTCGGCGTACTCGCCGGCCAGCTTGCCGAGGCGGACCAGGACGGCCACCGAGCGGTCGCGGATCAGCTCCAGCGACAGCCGGACCTGCAACTGCTCGACGTTCTCCGTCAGGTCCCGGGAGGTCATGCCCTTGTGCACGTGCTCGTGGCCGGCGAGGTCGTTGAACTCCTCGATCCGCGCCTTCACGTCGTGCCGGGTGACCTTCTCGCGCTCGGCGATCGAGGCGAGGTCGACCTGGTCGAGGACGCGCTCGTAGTCGGCGATCGCGGCGTCGGGCACCTCGATGCCGAGGTCCTTCTGGGCCCGCAGCACGGCGAGCCAGAGCTGCCGCTCCAGCCTCACCTTCTGCTCGGGCGACCAGAGCGTGGCGAGCTCGGCGGAGGCGTAGCGTCCGGCGAGGACGTTCGGGATGCGGGGCTTGGCGGGAGCGGAAGTCACGTAGCGGAAGTTTACTGGCGATTCCTGCAGGCCGACGCCACGGGGTTCCTCGTCGGAACCTACGAGAACGTCGTGACCTGGACGATCACGGCGTCAGGTCCTCGTACGGCAGCAGCTCCGGACGCTTCGCCGGACGCCCGTCACCGGACGAGCGGCCGGTCAGCCTGCGGCCGATCCAGGGCAGCAGGTGCTGCCGGGCGAACCGGACGTCCGCGGTGCGGCGCACGACCCAGCCCGGCGGCGGCGCGGGCGGGACCGGCGCGTGCCAGTCGGGGTCCTCGGGCTCGTAGCCGAGCGACTGCCACACGGCCTCCGCGACCCGGCGGTGCCCCTCGGCGGTCAGGTGCAACCGGTCCACGTCCCACAGGCGCGGGTCGGCCAGCGACTGGGCGCCGTACAGGTCGACGACCACGGCGCCGTGGCGCGCGGACAGGTCGTCGATGATCGCGAAGAGCGCCTCCATGCGCGGCCGGAACCGCTCCAGCACCGGCCCCTGGCGGCCCGGGCTGCGCATCAGCACCAGCTGCTCGCAGTTCGGCGCGAGCCGCTCCACGGCCTGCGTCAGCAGATCCCGTACCCGGGCCATGTCGCACTTGGGTCGCAGGGTGTCGTTGAGGCCGCCGACCAGGGTGATCACGTCGGCCCCCATGGCCGCTGCCACGTCGACCTGCTCGTCGACGATCTGTCCGATGAGCTTGCCGCGCACGGCGAGGTTCGCGTACCGGAAGCCGGGGGAGCGGGCCGCCATCCGTGCGGCGAGGAGGTCGGCCCAGCCCCGGTAGGAGCCGTCCGGGAGCAGGTCCGACATGCCCTCGGTGAAGGAGTCGCCGACGGCGACGAGACTGGTGTGGGTGGGGTTCGTCTGCATGGCGACAGAAATGGTAGCCCCACGCACATACCCGGCGGTCGGTCCCCCTCGGCTCCGTGGGGGCGAAGGGTCCGTTCGCGAGCCCGTTCCACCGGACGGGGCGCACCCCCTTCCGCCGGCCCCGCCGCAGGCGCCTGGTCCGGCGGCCCTGCGCTGGTCCGGTCGAGGGCCTTGGGCCGGGCCTGCCGCCGTTCCGGCTGCGGGCTCCCTTTCCGCCGGTCAGGCAGCGGCCCGTCTCCGCCGGTCCTGCCGAGCGTCTCGTCCGCCGGTCCGATCATGAGCCGCTTGCGGTCGTCCTGTCCCGAGGTCCGTCCGCCGGTCCTGCCCCGTGCCGCCTCCGGTCGTCCCGCCCCGAGCCCCGGCCGCCGGTCCGGCCACGGCCGGCCCCCGGGTTCAGGTCCGCTGTCCGAACAGCTCCCTCAGCACGTCCTCCATGGTCACCAGCCCCGCCAGCCGCCCGTCGGACCCGAGGACGGCCGCCAGATGGGTGCGGCTGCGGCGCATCGCGGTGAGCACGTCGTCCAGCGGAGTGCTCTCCCGTACCCGCGCGATGGGCCGCATGTCGCCGAGCCGGAACGGCAGGTTTCGCGGCGAGGCGTCCAGGGCGTCCTTCACGTGCAGGTAGCCGACGATGCGCCGCCCGTCGTCGACGACGGGGAAGCGGGAGAACCCGGACTGCGCCGACAGCCGCTCCAACTGCTCCGCGGTGATGCCCACGCGGGCGTGGACGACCCGCTCCAGCGGCAGCACCACGTCCCGCACCGGACGCCTGCCCAGCTCCAGCGCGTCGTGCAGCCGCTCCTGGGCCCGGTCGTCGATCAGCCCGGCCTCGCCGGCGTCCTTGACGATCTCGGCCAGTTCCGCGTCCGTGAAGGTCGCCGAGACCTCGTCCTTCGTCTCCACCCTGAGCAGCTTGAGCAGCGCGTTCGCGAAGGCGTTGATCGTGAAGATCACCGGGCGCAGCGCCCGCGACAGTGCCACCAGCGGAGGCCCGAGCAGCAGTGCGCTGCGCACCGGCTCGGCCAGGGCGATGTTCTTCGGGACCATCTCGCCCAGCAGCATGTGCAGATACGTCGCCAGCGCGAGGGCGATCACGAACGACACGGCGTGCCCCGCGCCGGAGGGCACGCCCACCGCGTGGAACACCGGTTCCAGCAGGTGCGCGATCGCCGGTTCGGCGACCACGCCGAGGACCAGCGTGCACAGGGTGATGCCGAGCTGGGCCGCCGCCATCAGGGCCGACACGTGCTTCAGACCCCACAGCACGCTCCTCGCCCGCCGGTCGCCCTCCTCGGCGTACGGCTCGACCTGGCTCCGGCGCACGGAGATCAAGGCGAACTCGGCGCCGACGAAGAACGCGTTGACGACGAGCGTCGCCAGACCGATCAGCAGCTGTACGGCCGTCACCGCCCCGCCTCCCCTTCGTCTGGGCCCTCGTCGTGCGCCCGCGCGTCCGCGAGCGGCGCGTGCAGCAGCACCCCGGCCGCCCTGCGTCCCGTGGCGTCCACGACGTCCAGCCGCCAGCCCGCGACCTCCAGGCTGTCCCCGACGGCGGGGATACGGCCGAGCCTGGCCGCGACCAGTCCGGCGACCGTCTCGTACGGCCCCTCGGGCACCTTGAGCCCCAGGCGGGCGAGCCGGTCCACGCGTGCCGCGCCGTCGGCCCGGTACAGCGCGCGGCCCTGCTCGTCGCTGCCGGCCGGGTCCAGCTCGGGCGTCTCGTGCGGATCGTGCTCGTCCCGCACCTCGCCGACGACCTCCTCGACGATGTCCTCCAGCGTCGCCACGCCCGCCGTCCCCCCGTACTCGTCGATCACGACGGCCATCGTGCGCCGCCCGGAGAGCCGGTCCAGCAGCCGGTCGACGGTCAGCGACTCCGGAACCAGCAGCGGCTCGCGCATCAGCTCGGCGACCGGCAGGCCCGCCCGCCGCTCGGCGGGCACCGCCAGTACGTCCTTGACGTGCGCGGTCCCCACCACGGCGTCGAGGGTGTCCCGGTAGACGGGGAACCGGGACAGCCCGGTCGCCCGCGTCGCGTTCGCCACGTCCTCGCAGGTCGCCCGGGCATCGAGGGCGACGACCTGGACGCGCGGGGTCATCACGTTCTGCGCGGTCAGGTCGGCGAGGTTCAGCGTCCGTACGAACAGCTCGGCGGTGTCGGCCTCCAGCGCGCCCTCCTTGGCCGAGTGCCGGGCGAGCGCCGCCAGTTCCTGCGGCCCACGGGCCGACGCCAGCTCCTCGGCGGGCTCGACGCCGAACCGGCGCACGAGCCGGTTGGCCGTGTTGTTCAGGTGGGTGATGAAGGGCCGGAAGGCCGCGCTGAACCAGCGTTGCGGGCCTCCCACCCGCCTCGCGACCGCCAGCGGGGAGGAGATCGCCCAGTTCTTCGGCACCAGCTCCCCGACGATCATCAGGAAGACCGTCGACAGGGCGGTGCCCAGCACCAGCGCCAGCGAGGAGGCCGCCGAGTCCGACATCCCCACGCTCTGGAGCGGACCCGAGATCAGCGCGGCGACCGAGGGCTCGGCGAGCATGCCGACCACCAGGTTGGTCACGGTGATGCCGAGCTGCGCCCCCGAAAGCTGGAACGTCAGGCTCCGTACGGCCTTCAGCGCGCTCGTCGCGCCCCGCTCGCCCCGTCGGGCGGCCCGCTCCAGTTCGCCGCGCTCCACGGTGGTCAGCGAGAACTCGGCCGCGACGAAGGCGCCGCACATGAGCGAGAGCAGGACCGCCACCAGCAGCAGGAGCACTTCCGTCATCGGGTCACCTCGGATCCATGATCGGCCAGGCCGCCGGAGTCCGCGCGATGTCGTGCGCCGACGGAGGCAGCGACGGAGGCACCGACCGGGGTGTCGCCGATGAGGGCTCGCTCATGTGCCGTCGGTCACAGCCTTTCGGTCGTCGAGGGAGTCGTCCGGCGAGTCGGTGAGGGAGCCGGTGAGGGGCTTCACCCAGCGTCGCCACTGTTCCTCGGGCGCGTACCCGGCGGCCCGCCAGGCATGCTGCGCCCGCTCGTTGCGCCGCAGCACCATCGCGTCCCCGCGGCGCCCGCCGAGCCGTACGAACCGTTCCTCCGCGGCGGCGAGCAGGGCCGAGGCGATCCCCTGGCGCCGGTGGCCGGGGTGCACGGCCAGCCGGTACAGATGACAGCGCCAGCCGTCGAAGCCGGCGATCACCGTGCCCACGAGGTCCCCGTCCCGCTCGGCCAGGATCAGCGCCTCGGGATCGCGGGCGACGAGCCGCTCCACTCCCTCCCGGTCGTCGCTGATGCTCGTCCCCTCGGCGGCCGTCTTCCAGAAGGCCAGTACGACGTCCAGGTCCTGGGGCCCGGCGGCCCGTACGCTCAGATCGGTCATGGCGCGATCCCACCACGCACGGCACGCGCCGACGTGCGAATTCCGGCATGCGGACGGCCGGGCCGGCCCGTGTCCCGGCGCTGCCGGAGTCCAGGGAGCGTCAGTCGCCGCGCAGCGCCCGCATCACCGGGGCGAAGGCCTCCATGTACGGCTCCAGCACCGACAGGTACGTGAACCCGTACCGCTCGCGCTGCGCCCGCACCCGCGCGGTGATCTCCTCGACGGTGCCCGCCAGGAGCACGGGCAGCTCCAGCACCTGGTCCGTGGTCGGGTCCGGCAGGTACTCGAGGAACGGCCGTACGGCTGCCTCGCGGTCCTTGGTCACGACGACCACCTGGATCAGCAGGTTCAGCTCGGCCGGTTCCTCGCGGTCCGCCGCGAAGCCCAGATACCGGGCGACGCGCTCGTCGAGCTCGTCGGCGGTGACCGGGGCCGGCTGCCGGTCGTACTGCCCCGCACCGTACGCCCGCCCGTGTGAACGCCGCGATGTCGGCGCGCCGGGCCGCCGGCTCCAGCATCCGGTCACCATTGCCGCCGATCAGCAGCGGCACCCCGGACCGCTGGGCCGGGCGCGGCAGGTGCTCCTCGTCGCCGAGCAGCCGCTCCAGCTCCTCGACGGTGCGCCGCAGGTGGTCCACCCGCTCGCCCGGCGAGCCGAACGGCAGCCCGGCCGTGTCGTGCTCCGCGGGCACGTAGCCGGTGCCCGGCCCGAGCTCCAGGCGCCCGCCCGTCAGGGCGTCCGTGGTGGCCACCTCCCGCGCCAGCAGGGCGGGGTTCCTGAAGGCGGCGTTGAGCACGAAGGTCCCCAGCCTGGGGCGATCGGTGTCCCGGGCCGCCGCGACGAGCGCCGGGAACGGGGCCACCATGCCGAGGTGGTCCGGGACCTGGATGACGTCGTACCCCAGTTCCTCGGCCCGCCGGCACTTCGCGCTCCACCCCTCGGCCGGCGCGGGGACCGTCAGATTGACACCGAAGCGGTACGGACGCGACATGAACTCTCCTCGCACGGACGGATGTCCGGGTCACGGCAGTCATCACCCGGGGGTGGCGGGCGCCGGCGCACGCCCATGCGCCGCAAGCGACACCGAGCCGACCTTGCCGCTGCTAGCGTTCCGGCGCTAGCTTCGGAGTATGGCGAAGACCAGGAAGGCCCAGCTGAACGTGCGGGTGGACGAGGGCACCGCCCGGGCCGCCCGGGAACGGGCCGTGGCGCGGGGAATGAGCGTCAACCGCTACATCGAGGAACTGGTCCGGCAGGACACCGGCGAGGCCGGCCGCACCTTCGTGGACGCGGCCGCCGACTTCATGCGGCAGTACGAGACGGTGTTCGCGGACGAGGTCGGCGAGGGCCGGGGCCGCCGCTGAGCCGTCACACGCACACGGATGAACGACCTCACGATCGACCTCGCCTGGCTGCTGATGCTCGCCGAACAGCGCACCCCCGGAGACCCCCAGGTCACCGACTGGGGCGCCCTCGTCGCGGCGGTCGCCCGCCACCGGGCCGAGATATTCGACACCCCCGTCTACGACGGCCCGCACGCCCGCGCGGCCGCGCTGCTCCAGCTGCTGATCCACGTTCCCGCCCTGGAACGCTCCAACGCCCTGTTCGCCTCCGCGGTCGCCTACGCCTACCTGGTCGCCAGCGGGGTCCCGATCGTCACCACGGCCGAGCAGGTCCGGGACCTGGCCCTGCTGGTCAAGAACGGTGACGCGTCGGTCGACGACATCGCGGACGAGCTGCGCCGGTGGAGCGCGTGACTACGCCCCGTCGCCGGGCGGACGCCACGCCGTGCCGAGCACGCAGTACGAACTCGGCAGCGCCGGCCCGTTCTCCGGCATCATGGTCCGCCGGTAGGGGCCCAGCGTGAACCCGGCCTCCCGCAGCGCGGTGATCGGCTCGCGGGACAGGTGGCAGCCGCCGCTGAGCGGGGGCCACAGCGTCCGGTCCAGCGCGCGCTGGGTGAAGGTCATCACCCGGCCGCCGCCCCGGCCGTGCTCGAAGAACCGAACCTCGCCGCCGGGCCGCAGCACCCGCCTCAGTTCGCTCAGCGCGCGTGGCACGTCGCGGACGCTGCACAGCACCAGCGACACCACGGCCGCGTCGAAGGCCTCGCTCTTGACCGGCAGCGCCTCCGCGGCGCCCGGTGCCACGTCCACCGGCACCTGGGCGCGCAGCGCCGCTTCCACGGCCAACTGGCGCAGCACGCGCTCCGGTTCGACGGCGACGACCTCGGAGACGGTGCCCGGGTAGTGGGCGAAGTTCAGCCCGTTGCCCGCGCCGACCTCGATCACCCGCCCGGACAGCCCGGCGAGCAGCCGCTGGCGCACGCGGCCCATGCCCATCCGGGTCTCGGCGCTCACGCTGAAACGGGCGTAGTAGCGGGCGAACAGCGGATGGTGCACGGCGTCCCGCGGCACCGCGTGGGAACGGGCGGATCGCAATGGCATGGGACCTCCCTCACGAGGTGGTGCCTTACCGCGATTGTCCCCCGCACCCACGCCCCGCACCCACCGCGCGGACGGCGGGTTCCGCCGCCGCCCGCCACGGCGGCCCCGCGCGAGCCCGCCGTCGAGGGCTCCACCCAGCGAGCCCTGTCGGTGCGCCGCACCAGCCACACGAGTCCGTCTCCTGCTCGATCCCGTTCGCGCAGGGCCGCCCCGCACTCCGTGAGCTCTCCGGCCTCGTCGACGAGACCGCGCCCGCGCAGCCGGTCCACCGCCGCGTCCCGCTCTCGCGGGTCAGGGAGCCTCGCGGCGCCCGAACGCCTCCGCGTCCCACGTCCCCTGCAGCCGCGGCGCCAGCCAGTGCGGTGCCGCCGACCGGAAGGCGGGCGGCGGGAGGGCCGCCGCGCCGGCGGGCACGGCGCCCAGGAGCGGCGCGCCGGCCACGTCGGGGAGGTCCGCCAGGTTGCAGCGTGCGGCCAGGTCCGGCGTCCCGGGCCAGCTGCCGATCACCACGCCCGGCAGTTCCAGGCCACGGGAGCGCAGCTCACGCGCGGTCAGCTCCGTGGTGTTCAGCGTGCCCAGGCCGGCGGAGGCCACCAGCAGCACCGGCGCGTCCAGCAGTCGGGCGACGTCCGCCAGCGTCCCGCCGGCCGCGTCGAAGCGTACGAGCAGCCCGCCCGCGCCCTCGACCAGCACCAGGTCGTGCTCGGTGGCCAGCTTGCCCGCCGCCTCGGCCACCTCGTGCGGGCGCACCGGTGCCCGGCCGGCCCGGCGCGCCGCCGTGGCCGGTGCCAGCGGCTCCGGATAGCGGGCGACCTCCGCCGCCGTCACGGCACCCGCGAGACGCGCGACCTCCCGCGCGTCCCCGGGTTCGTCCGGCCGTACGCCCGTCTGCGCGGCCTTCAGCACGGCCACCGACCGCCCGGCCGCCAGCGCTGTAGCGGCGACGGCCGCGGTCACGACCGTCTTGCCGATCTCCGTGCCCGTTCCCGTGATCACCAGTACCGGCATGTCATCCCTCCCGTGCCGCCGCGCACACCGCGCGGGCGATCCGTGCCACGTCCGCGTCGCCCGTGACGTACGGCGGCATGGTGTAGATCAGGTCGCGGAACGGCCGCAGCCACACGCCCTCGCGCACCGCCGCAGCGGTCGCCGCCCGCATGTCGACGGCGTGGTCGAGCTGGACCACACCGATCGCCCCGAGGACCCGTACGTCCGTCACGCCCGGCAGCGCGGCGGCGGGCGCCAGACCGTCCCGCAGGCCCGTCTCGATCCGCCTGACCTCCGCGAGCCAGTCCTGGCCGAGCAGCAGCCCGATCGACGCGCACGCCACGGCCGCCGCCAGCGGATTGCCCATGAACGTCGGCCCGTGGGCCAGCACCGGCACCTCGCCCCGCGAGATCCCCTCGGCCACCCGCGATGTGCACAGCGTGGCCGCCATCGTCAGATAACCGCCGGTCAGCGCCTTGCCCACGCACATCACGTCCGGCGTCACCGCCGCGTGCTCCGCCGCGAACAGCGCGCCCGTGCGCCCGAACCCGGTCGCGATCTCGTCGAAGACGAGCAGCACGTCGTGCGCGTCGCACGCCTCGCGCAGCACCCGCAGGTAAGCGGGGGAGTGGAAGCGCATCCCGCCCGCGCCCTGCACCACCGGCTCCACGATCACCGCGGCCAGCTCGTCGGCGTGCCGCTCGACCGCCGCGCGCAGGTGATCCGCGTACGTCTCCTCGTACTGCGCCGGCGGCGCGTCCGTGAAGACCTGGCGCGGCAGGACGCCCTGCCACAGCTCGTGCATGCCGCCCTCGGGGTCGCACACCGACATGGGCTGCCAGGTGTCGCCGTGATAGCCGCCGCGCCAGGTCAGCAGGCTGCTCTTGGCCGGGCGGCCCAGCGAGCGCCAGTACTGCAGGCACATCTTCACCGCGACCTCGACCGACACCGATCCGGAGTCGGCGAGGAAGACGTGCTCCAGTCCCTCGGGCGACATGTCGACAAGGAGTTTCGCCAGCCGCACGGCGGGCTCGTGGGTGAGCCCGCCGAACATCACGTGGCTCATCCGCTCCAGCTGCTCGCGCGCGGCCTCGTTCAGCACCGGGTGGTTGTAGCCGTGGATCGCCGACCACCAGGACGACATCCCGTCGACCAGCTCGCCCGAGCCGTCGGCCGGCCGCAGCCGCACCCCGCTCGCCGACTCCACGACGAGCGGGTCCTGCCGGCCGGGCATGGGACCGTACGGATGCCAGACGTGCCGCCGGTCGAGCGCCAGCAGCTCGTCCACGGTCAGTGCGGGCTCAGGCATTGGGCGCGAGGTCCGTTCCGGCACCACGACGGCGTACGGCGACCAGGTCCGTACGCGGTTCGCCCGCGACGGCGGGTTCGGCGGGCACGGTGGCACCGCGGCCGCCGGCACCCTCGGCCGGCACGGACCCGCAGACACCGCGGCCCTCGTGCGAGGACCCGCAGTCCCCGCCCTCCGCGTGCGAGCCGCAGCCGCCGCCCTCCCCGTGCGCCCCGCACCCGCCCCGGTCCGCGACCCGGTGCTCCGGCAGTGTCACCTCGCCGGCGCCCTCCACCTCGAACCCGGCGTCCGCGATCATCTCCAGGTCGGCATGGCCGGCCTGCCCCTCGCTGGTGAGGTAGTCACCGAGGAAGATGGAGTTGGCCAGGTTCAGGGCCAGCGGCTGCATCGTGCGCAGATGGACCTCGCGCCCGCCGGCGATGCGCACCTCGACGTCCGGGCAGACGAACCGCGTCATCGCCAGGATGCGCAGGCACCGCTGCGGGGTGAGGTGCCACTCCTTGGCGAGCGGCGTGCCCTCCATCGGGATCAGGAAGTTGACCGGCACCGAGTCGGGGTCGAGTTCGCGCAGCGAGAAGACCACGTCGACCAGGTCCTCGTCGCTCTCGCCCATGCCCGCGATCAGCCCGGAGCAGGCGGACAGCCCGGCGGCGTGCGCCTTGTTGACCGTGTCCACCCGGTCGGCGTACGTGTGCGTGGTCGTGATGTCCCCGTACGTCGCCTCGGACGTGTTGAGGTTGTGGTTGTAGGCGTCGGCGCCGGCCTCGCGCAGCCGTTCCGCCTGGCCGTCGGAGAGCAGGCCGAGGCACGCGCACACCTCGACGGCCTCGTTCTGCTCCTTGATGGCCTTGATGGTGTCCGAGACCCGGTCCACGTCCCGGTCGGTCGGACCGCGTCCGCTGGCCACCAGGCACACCCGCTTGGCGCCCCCGGCCACACCCGCCGCTGCGGCCTGCGAGGCCTGATCGGGCTTGAGCCAGGTGTACTTGAGGATCTCGGCCTTGGAGCCGAGCCGCTGCGAGCAGTAGGAGCAGTCCTCGGGGCACAGGCCCGACTTGAGGTTGACGAGGTAGTTGAGTTTCACCCGCCGCCCGAACCAGTGCCGGCGCACCTTGCCGGCCGCGGCCACCACATCGAGCAGGTCGTCGTCGGAAGTGGCGAGGACGGCAAGGGCCTCCTCGCGGGTCGGCGTCTCGCGCCGAAGCCCCTTGTCCACCAGCGTGTTCAGCAGGTCCATGAGAGCCGATCCTGTCCTAAGTGGCCGCCCCGGGCCAAGGAGAGTTTGCACAACACTGACAGATCACCGTGTGGGTATTGCCACACCTCGCGGGGGTGGCGGTACCGCTATCGTCTGTCCATTGCCTACAAAACCCCGGAGGACTCACCCATGGCGTTCGGCTGGATCGACGAGCAGGCCCGGGCGCGCCGCCGGGCGGGCCTCGTCCGGATTCTGCGCCCCCGTCCGGCCGACTCGCCGCTGCTGGACCTGGCGAGCAACGACTACCTCGGACTGGCCCGGCACCCGGAGGTCACCGAGGGGGCGGCGCGGGCCGCGCGGCGCTGGGGCGCCGGCGCGACCGGCTCCCGGCTGGTGACCGGCACGACCGAGCTGCACGCCGAACTCGAACACGAACTGGCCGACTTCTGCGGCTTCGAGGCCGCCCTCGTCTTCTCCTCCGGCTACGCGGCCAACCTCGCCGCGGTCACCGCCCTGGCCCCGCACGGCTCCCTCGTCGTCTCCGACGCCGGCAACCACGCCTCCCTGATCGACGGCTGCCGGCTGGCGCGCGGCACGACCCAGGTGGTCGGGCACGCCGACCCGGACGCCGTGCGCAAGGCGCTGGCGACGCACGACGGCCCCGCCGTCACGGTGTCCGACACGGTCTTCTCGGTCGACGGCGACGCCGCGCCGCTGGCCGCGCTCGCCGGGGCGTGCCGGGACTACGGGGCCGGGCTGGTCGTCGACGACGCGCACGGTCTCGGTGTGCTCGGCGAGGGCGGCCGGGGCGCCGCGCACGCGGCGGGCCTCGCGGGCGCCGACGACGTCGTCGTGACGGTGACGCTCTCCAAGTCGCTCGGCAGCCAGGGCGGTGCCGTGCTCGGGCCCGCCCGGGTGATCGAGCATCTGGTCAACGCGGCCAGGACGTTCATCTTCGACACCGGTCTCGCCCCCGCGGCGGCGGGCGGGGCGCTGGCGGCGCTGACGCTGCTGCGCCGCGAGCCCGAGCGGGCGGCGCGGGCGCGTGCGGTGGCGGCCGGACTGCACGCACGCCTGACCGCCGAGGGCCATCGCGCGGTACGTCCGGACGCCGCGGTCGTCTCGGTGCGCGCCCCCTCCCCGGAGGGGGCCGTACGGTGGGCGGCCGACTGCCGTGCGGCCGGCCTGGCCGTGGGCTGCTTCCGCCCTCCTTCCGTGCCCGACGGCGTCTCACGGCTCAGGCTGACCGCTCGTGCGGACCTCTCCGGGGAACAGATCGAACGCGCTGTACGGGTCATCGGCGAAACGCGACCATGAGTCGGCGTGACACGGCCGTGCGCCGACCGACGACCGACCGGATCAGTGGCGGTGGACCGAGGCGGTGAACGACGCCCAGCTCCCGGGGGAGAAGAGCAGCGCGGGTCCGGCCGGGTCCTTGGAGTCGCGCACGGCGAGCAGGCCGGCCCAGGGGCCGGCCGACGGCCGGGCCGTCTCCACACAGTTGTTCGCCCCGGTGCTGTAGCTGCTGCGCAGCCAGCGCGCGCCGGGCAACTCGGTACTGACGGGGATGTTCCGCACACGTGCCGTCGCGGTTCCTGACGTGGTGCCTGACATGGTGCCTCCTTACGCGCCCGCCGCGGTCGCGGCGATGAAGTCCAACGAGTCCTCGGGCGAAAGGGCATGAACCAGAAGGGCGTTGAAGGCCTCTGTGTAGGCCTCTAGGTCTTCTTTCCGTTCGAGATGCAGGCTACTCGTCAAGTGGTCGAGAACAACCACGTCGAGATCAGAAGTGCTCGAAAAAGAGAAGATTACGAAAGGGCCGGTGACACCGATGTGCGCCCCGGCGGCGAACGGCAGTACCCGGAGCCGGACATGGGGCAGGCGCGCGGCCTCGACCAGCCGCTCCAGCTGGCGGGCCATGACACCGGGTCCGCCGACCTCACGGCGCAGCACCGCCTCGTCCAGGACCGCGCTCAGCCGGAGCGGTGGCTCGGCCCGCAGCACGTCCTGCCGGGCCAGTCGGACCTCCACCAGCGTGTCCAGCCGTTCCTCCGGCAGTCCGTCCGCCGCGGCGCGCGTCACCGCGCGGGCGTACTCCGGTGTCTGGAGAAGGCCGGGGACCACCGTGGTCTCCAGGGTGCGCATCGCGCTCGCCTGGGATTCCAGGCTGATGAAGTCCCGGTAGGTCGGCGGGAGTACCCCGCGATAGGCGTGCCACCAGTCGTTCCGGCCGCCGCCCTGCCCGTCGGTGCCGGCCAGTACCACCAGCAGCTCCCGCAGCTGGGCGTCGTCCACGCCGTAGGCGTCCAGCAGTAACCGCACGTCGGCCGGTTTCGCCCCGCTCGTGCCGGTCTCGATCCGGCTGACCTTCGACTGGTGCCAGCCCACCAGGCGGGCCGCCTCACCGCTGGTGATCCCCGCCGACGTGCGCAGGGCGCGCAGTTCGGCGCCCAGCTTCCGGCGGCGCACCACGGGACCGTGCTGCATGGGCCACTCCTCTACTCCTTATGAGCCGCCCGAATACGCTCTGCCGTCGCAGAGTTCACCGCATCGAGCGACAGATATATGCATATCTTGGTGGATCGCCGCCCATCACCGCCCCGGTGATGGCAGTCTGACGGCGAAGCACCAGTCCGGGACCGTACTCGAACCATCCGCTCCGTGTCGGGCTGCGGTCCCGTGGGAAAGGGACGACGTCGCCATGGCAGACCATCTGGAAGCATCCGTCACTCTGCCGAGCGATCCGGCCTCGGTGGCCGCCGCGCGGACCTATGTGGTCGGCACACTGGCGGAGTGGGGCCTGCCGGCGGAGGCGGAGGTGTCCGAGACCGTCCGGCTCATCGTCTCGGAGCTGGCGACCAACGCGGTCCAGCACACCTTCGGCCAGTCGCCCACCTTCACCGTGGACCTGGCGCTCGACCGCGACGAGCGGCTGCGCATCGGCGTCACCGACAGCCATCCGCGCTTCCCCAAACGCCTGCCGGCCGCCGTCCAGCAGGACAACGGCCGGGGCATGGTGATCATTCGCTGGCTGACGGCGGAGTGCGGCGGCAAGCTGAGGGTGCGCCCCACGCGGGAGGGGGGCAAGACCGTCTCCATCGAACTTCCCTGGACACCTCCGGACCGCGCGGTTCAGCCCGAACCGGCCGCGGTCGCGGGGCGGTGCGCGGGCACCCAGGAGCCCAGGCGGTGACGCGGAGGCCCGGCACGCGCGCATCCGGTACCCGGGGCGGGTGACGGCGGATCAGGGCACCGTCACCCGTCCCGGGCGGGCTACTTGACCCGGCCGTACCAGACGCTGCCGGTCCAGATCTTCTGCAGGCGCACCACGTCCCCGGTCTTCGGTGCGTGCCAGATCTTGCCCTTGCCGGCGTAGATGCCGACGTGGTAGACACTGCGGCCGGAATGGAAGAAGACCAGGTCACCGGCCTTTCGGTTCTTGGCCGAGACATGCTTGGTCTTGTTGTACTGCTGGGCCGCCGTGCGCGGCAGCTTCTTGCCGGCCTTCTTGAACGAGTACAGCGTCAGCCCGGAGCAGTCGAACCGGTGTGGGCCGATGGCACCCCATTTGTACGGCGCGCCCTTCTTGGAAGCCGCGATCTTGAGCGCCTTGGTGGCGTGGCTCGCCGCGGCCGCCTCGGAGGCGACGCCGGGGACCACGACGGAGCCGCCCACGGCGGCGAGGGTGAGAGCGGAGGCCGTACCGGCACGGGCCATCAGCGACGGGACTCGATTGAGCGCAGACATGCGCAACCCTTCGTCAGCCGCCTGTGAAGGATGACCTGTCGGATTCGGGCTGGCGAAGTTGCCCGGCCGCACGGGTGCGGCTTCACCCCAAGGGCTGCTCGGCGCGGCGTCCTCCTCCCGGAGACGGCCGTACCGGCGACCCGTCGTGCTCGGGTCCTCCACTCCTGCCGATCCACTCCTGTCGACCGGTCGTCCGGACGGCGGCAGGACTCGGCGTCCGCCCGGACCGCCCCGCCGCTGCGGCGGGGGCTTGTCGTCAGTCACGGATCTTGTCCCGCCCGGTGGGAAAATCCCAACGGAACGTGCCCTTTGTGTTGTTACTCACCACTCATCCGTTCGGGTGGGCGGCGCTCCGTTCGGCTCCCCGTCGAAGCTGGTGACGATGCCGGGACCAGCGGCGGAGTGAGTCGTTCCGGCGCCGGGGCGCACGGCCCGCGCAACCGCGGAGGCCCGGAAATCCGAGGTGTTCCTACGCCGGAAGGGGGTACGCCGTTCGGCCCGTTTCGACGCCGCGTTACTCAACTGCCGGAAGCCGGCGGAAGACTGCCCCGGGCCGTACGCCGTTCCCCGTCCGGCACGCGCAGCGCCCGGGGGTGCGGTGGCGTGCAGCTCCGCCGTCTCGCCCCGCCGGCGCATGACCGCGAGCGAGTCACGCAGGGCGCTCGCCCTCCCCACCAACGCCTGGTCGGCGTGCAGCGCGCGGCATTGGGGAGGATCACGCGTTCGTCGGCGGCTGCAAGGGGCGATCAGGGGGCGTCAGCCGACGCTCGGCGGCTGGTGCAGGCCGAAGGCGGAGCCTTGGTTGTCCCGGCACAGCGCGAAGCGGCCGAACCGGGCCGCCGACCCGGCGTCCTCCTCACCGGGGTCCTCGACGGAGCCGCCCAGCTCCCGTACCCGGGCCAGGGCGGCGTCCAGGTCGTCGACGCGGAAGAAGAGGTACGGCGAGGCCCCCGCGTCGCCCCCGTGGAGGCCGCCCGGCACGCCGCCCGTACCGATGGCGAATCCACGCCCCGAGGGGCCGGGTTCCAGGGTCCAGCCGAACAAGCCGCCGTAGAAGGCGCGTCCCCGTTCCGGGTCCGCCACACCGAGCTCGAAGAAGGACGGTTCGCCTGCCATGGGGTACTCCTGACGGCCGGTGGCCTGTGTGCGCACGCCCCTGCCCCCATCGTCCTCCCCGCCGCACGGTGGCGCAGCCGGTCGTCCGGCCCCGGACCGTGCGCTGGAGGGCATGGCCTACGGGATTCCGGTGACGCAAGCCAGGGCTGAGCCGGCGGACCTGATCGACCGAGTGGTGTACGGCGGTGAGCGGGCCGTCGTGACCCGCCACGGCAAGCCGCTCGTCGCCCTGGTCTCCGCCGCCGACCTCGAGCGCCTCAAGGCTCCTCAGGAGCAGGCCGGGGCCCAGGTGGTCGCCTCGGTCTCCCGTGCCCGCGACACCACCGCCTCCGCACCCGCGGAGCCTCGTCGCCTCGGCATCGCGGCGGAACACCGGGGGCCGAACCCGTCCTGGGGGAAGCTCGAGCACATCGCGGTACGGGGCGCCGCGGTCCGTTGCCGACGGCGGCGTTGCGCGAGGCGGGGCTGGGGTGTCCCGTGCTGGGGTCAGGTCGGGGGGTCGGGGTGGTGGTCGGCGGGGTGTGGCGTTCGTGGTCCGGTGAGGGTGTCCGCGCTGTGTGTGCGGGGCGCCGCGCGGGTACCGTGCGCGGCGCGCCGTCGGCGGCGGAGTTCCGCGAGGCGGGCCCGCGGTGTCCCGTGCCGGGAGCCGGCCGGGACACCGGGGTGGTAGTCCACGCGGCGCGGCGGGGCCTGCCGCTCGCGGTCGGCGCGCCGCCGTGCCGGACGTACGCGCGGCCCGGGTGGCCAGGCTTCTCAGGCGACCGGGGCGGGTGCCGGTGCCCGGTCCGGTGCCGGGATCGTGCCGCGCGTGCGCCGTCGCAGGGCACCGCCCACCAGGATCGCCCCCAGGCCCAGCAGCGCCCACCAGGCGAGGGTCAGCGCCGGGCCGGTGGCCGCCGCACCGTCGAAGAACGACACCGAGCGCAGCAGCGAGGCGCCCGCACCCGGCGGCAGCCACTGCCCGATCACCCCGGCCGGCTCCGGCAGCATCTCCGGTGCCGAGGAAGCCGCGGAGAAGGGGTTGCCCAGCAGCATCATCACCGCTCCGCCCAGCGCGAGACCCGCGCGGCCGAGCAGCGCCGCCAGCCCGGCGACGCCCGCGGCCACGGCCAGGGTCGACAGTCCGAACACCCCGGCCACGATCCACCAGTCCCCGGTGAGCGCACCGAGCCAGCTGTGCGCGATCGCCGCCGCGACCAGCCCGGTCAGGGCCGCCGCGCCGACCAGTGCGAGGACCGCGCGCAGGCCCCGCAGCCCCAGCAGGGTCGCCACCGCGCCCGTCGCGATCCCGGCCAGCGCCAGCGGCAGCACACTCGCGCTCAGTGCCGCGCCGCGCGGATCCGCACCGGGTGCGGGCACCACGTCGACGACCTGGACGGCGGACCCCGTGGCGGACGCCTGCCCGGTCACCGCCTGCCGCAGCGACTGCGCGACGGCCGGGCTCGCGGCGGACGCGGTGAGCAGCTTCACGCCGTCACCGCCGGTCACCACCGCGCCGTACACGGTCCGGTCCTCGACGGCGTCGCGGGCCGCGGCCTCGTCGGCGTAGCGGTGGAGCTCGAAGGCGCCCTCGCGCTGGGCGAGCCGCTGCTCGACCCGCGCCACCGCGGCCGGCGGCCCCGCCACACCGAGCGGCAGATCACGGGGCGCCGTACGGGAGGCCGGCCACGCGAAGGCCCACAGGGCCAGGGAGACCAGCACGGGGACCAGGACGATCACGGCGATCAGGCGACGCGTGTCCATGAGGACTCCTCAAAAAAGAAGGATCGTTCGTTTTTAACTGTGGTTCCACCGTGCGGCCGCCGGGCTCCCCTTGTCAAGAAGGAATGTTCGTTTTAGATTTGGTGTCATGGCTCGCGTATCCCAGGAACACCTCGACGCCCGCCGCCGGCAGATCCTCGACGGCGCCGCGCTCTGCTTCGCCCGCAACGGCTTCCACGCCACGTCGATGCAGGACGTGCTGAAGGAGGTCGACCTCTCGGCGGGGGCCGTCTACCGCTACTTCAGCGGCAAGGAGGAGCTGATCGAGGCCGTCGTCGCCGAGGTGCTGGGCGCCATCCGGGACGTGTACGAGCGGGCGGCGCAGGAGGACCCGCCGGCCATGCCCGACGAGCTCATCGCCCGCACCCTGGCGCACATGGCGCGGGAGCGGCCCGCGCTGACGGAGGACGGTCGTTGGCTGTTTCCGCGGCTCATGATCCAGGCCTGGACCGAGACGCTGCGCAACGAGACGCTGTCCGCCCTGCTCGACGAGGGCTTCGCCAAGGTCCTCGCGTCCTGGGCGAAGGTCGTCGTCCGCTATCAGGAAGCGGGCATGATGCGCGACGACGTCGACCCGGACGCGGTGGCCCGGACGCTGATGGCGACGGTGCAGGGCTTCGGGGCCCAGTACGCGCTGTTCGGCAGCTTCTCCCCGGAGGCTCTCCAGACGGGTGTGCGAGGGCTGTTGAGCATGCGGGAAGCCACCGACGGCACCGGTAATCAGTCGGTCAAGAAAGCGTGACGCGGCGGAAACACTCTAGCCCTACTCTCCACCCCGATCCACCTGCGGTTTTCGAGCACCGGCGTGTGCATTCCAGCGCATTCATGTGTGTTACATCTAGAGCCGTCGCGGTGGCCGCGGCAGCCGGACGCCCGGTCCTGGCGTCATGCCCTGTGAGGTGGTAAATGCAACTGACCCCGCACGAGCAGGAGAGACTGCTCATCCATGTGGCCGCGGACGTGGCCGAGAAGCGCCGCGCACGTGGCGTGAAGCTCAACCATCCCGAGGTGGTCGCCCTGATCACCTCGCACATCCTCGAAGGTGCCCGGGACGGCCGCACGGTCGGCGAACTCATGGCCTCCGGACGCAAGCTGATCCAGCGTGGCGAGGTCATGGACGGGATCCCCGAGATGATCCACGACGTGCAGGTCGAAGCCACTTTCCCCGACGGCACCAAGCTGGTCACCGTCCACGATCCGATCATCTGACGGGGACGGCAGCCATGATTCCCGGAGAGATCCTCTTCGCCGACGAGCCGGTCGCCTTCAACGAGGGACGCCCGAGCGTCCGCCTGACCGTGCTCAACACCGCCGACCGGCCCGTCCAGGTCGGCTCCCACTACCACTTCGCCGAGGCCAACCCCGGTCTCGACTTCGACCGCGCCGCGGCCCGCGGCAAGCGGCTGAACATCGCCGCCGGCACCGCCGTCCGCTTCGAGCCCGGTATCCCGGTCGACGTGGAGCTCGTGCCCCTCGCGGGCGCCCGCGTCGTCCTGGGGCTGCGCGGCGAGACCGGAGGTGCCCTCGATGCCTGAGCTTTCCCGTACCGCATACGCCGACCTGTTCGGCCCGACCACCGGCGACCGCGTCCGCCTCGCCGACACCGACCTCCTCGTCGAGATCGAGGAGGACCGCTCCGGCGGCCCCGGCCGCTCCGGCGACGAGGCCGTCTTCGGCGGCGGCAAGGTGCTGCGCGAGTCCATGGGCCAGTCCCGGGCCGGCCGAGCCGACGGCGCCCCCGACACCGTTGTCACCGGCGCCGTGATCATCGACCACTGGGGCGTCGTCAAGGCCGACATCGGCATCCGCGACGGCCGGATCACCGGCATCGGCAAGGCCGGCAACCCCGAGACCATGGACGGCGTCCACCCCGACCTCGTCATCGGCCCCGAGACGGAGGTCATCGCGGGCAACGGCAAGATCGTCACCGCGGGCGGCATCGACACGCACGTCCACTTCATCTCGCCGGTCGCCGTCGACGAGGCCCTCGCCTCCGGCATCACCACGCTCATCGGCGGCGGCACGGGCCCCGCCGAGGGCAGCAAGGCGACGACCGTCACCCCGGGCTCCTGGCACCTGGCACGGATGTTCGCCGCCCTGGAGTCCAGCCCCGTCAACATCGGCTTCCTGGGCAAGGGCAGCACCATGGCCAAGGAGTCCATGCGCGACCAGCTGCGCGCCGGCATCCTCGGCTTCAAGATCCACGAGGACTGGGGCGCGACTCCGGCGGTGATCTCCGCCTGCCTGGACGTGTGCGAGGAGTCCGGCGTCCAGCTCGCCGTGCACACCGACACCCTGAACGAGGCCGGCTTCGTCGGCGACACCTTCGACGCGGTCGCCGGCCGCACTCTGCACGCCTTCCACGTCGAGGGCGCCGGCGGCGGCCACGCGCCTGACATGATCACGGCCGTCTCGCTGCCCAACGTGCTGCCGGCGTCCACCAATCCGACCCGGCCGCACACCGTCAACACCGTCGAGGAGCACCTCGACATGCTGATGGTCTGCCACCACCTGAACCCGGCGGTCCCCGAGGACCTGGCCTTCGCCGAGTCCCGCATCCGGCCCAGCACCATCGCGGCCGAGGACATCCTCCACGACATGGGGGCGATCTCCATCATGGCGTCGGACGCCCAGGCCATGGGCCGCATCGGCGAGGTGATCCTGCGCACCTGGCAGACGGCGCACGTGATGAAGCGGCGCCGCGGCTTCCTCCCCGGTGACCTCCGGGCCGACAATCTGCGCGCGCGTCGCTATGTCGCCAAGTACACCATCAACGCCGCCGTCGCCCAGGGTATCGAGCACGAGGTCGGCTCCGTGGAGACCGGCAAGCTGGCCGACCTGGTGCTGTGGGACCCGAAGTTCTTCGGGGTGAAGCCGCAGCTGGTGCTCAAGGGCGGACAGATCGCGTACGCGCAGATGGGCGATGCCAACGCCTCCATCCCGACCCCGCAGCCGGTCCTGCCGCGCCCGATGTTCGGCGCCCATGGCACGGCGCCCGCCGCCAACTCGGTCGCCTTCGTGGCCGAGGCGGCCATCGAGGACGGACTGCCGGAACGCCTGGGCATCGGACGCGAGCTGGTGCCCATCCGGTCGACCCGGGGCCGCACCAAGGCGGACATGCGGCAGAACGACGCCCTGCCGCGCGTCGAGGTCGCCGCGGACTCCTTCGCGGTGACCATCGACGGCGAGCTCGTCGAACCCGCGCCCGTCGCCGAACTGCCGCTCGCGCAGCGGTACTTCCTCTTCTGAGCGGCGACGTGAGCCGCGCAGCGCTGCTCGTCCTCGCGGACGGCCGCTTCCCCGCCGGAGGGCACGCCCACTCCGGCGGGGCGGAGGCCGCCGTCCGGGCGGGACACATCACCGACGCCGCGAGCCTGGAGGAGTTCTGCCGGGGGCGGCTGCACACGAGCGGGGCCGTCGCGGCATCGCTCGCGGCGGCCGCGTCCCTCGGCGTCGACCCCGGCGAACTCGACCTGGCCGCGGACGCCCGTACACCGTCGCCCGCCCTGCGGGTGGCGGCGCGCAGACTCGGGCGGCAGCTGATGCGGGCCGCTCGCACCACCTGGCCGCATCCGGAACTCGACGCGCTGGCGCGGAGATTCCCCAAGGGCGCCCACCAGCCCGTCGTCCTCGGGCTGACCGCCCGCGCGGCCGGGCTCGGGCCGCTGGACGCGGCGTACTGCTCCGCCTACGAGGGGGTGAGCGGGCCGGCGACGGCCGTCGTGCGGCTGCTCTCCCTCGACCCGTTCGACGCGACCGGCGTACTCGCGCGGCTCGCGGCCGACCTCGACCGGGTGGCGCGGGACGCCGTTCAGGCGGGGCGGGCGGCCGTGACCGAGGGGGTCGACGTGCTGCCCGCGCGGTCGGCGCCGTTGCTGGAGACCGGGGCGGAGGCGCATGCCGCTTGGGCTGTGCGGTTGTTCGCCTCGTAGCGGCGTTCTTCTTCGCCCCCGCCGCCCTTTCCCATCCCCACCCCCAGGGGGCTCCGTCCCCTGGACCCCCGTCGGCCTGAACGGTCTCGTCCTCAAACTCCCCCAGAGGGGCCCAGGACGGGCTGAGAGGGCCGGCCCCCTACTTCGTCAGGAGCCGTATCGTGCATCTTGGTGATCACCACGCCACCCCCGCCGTCTCCGCCGACGCCCACCGGCCCGACGGGAGCCGACGGGCCCTGCGGATCGGGCTCGGCGGGCCGGTCGGGTCGGGCAAGACCGCGACCGTCGCCGCGCTCTGCCGGGCGCTGCGCGAGGAGTTGTCCCTCGCCGTCGTCACCAACGACATCTACACCCGCGAGGACGCCGAGTTCCTGCTCCGCGAGGCCGTGCTGCCGCCGGAGCGGATCAGCGCCGTCGAGACCGGCGCCTGCCCGCACACCGCGATCCGGGACGACATCTCCGCCAACCTCGAAGCGGTGGAGGACCTCGAGGAGGAGGTCGGCCCGCTGGACCTGGTCCTGGTCGAGTCCGGCGGCGACAATCTCACCGCCACCTTCTCCAAGGGCCTGGTCGACGCCCAGATCTTCGTGATCGACGTGGCCGGCGGTGACGACATCCCGCGCAAGGGCGGGCCCGGCGTCAGCACCGCCGACCTGCTGATCGTCAACAAGACCGACCTCGCGCCGTACGTCGGCTCCGACCTCGCCCGGATGGCGGCCGACGCCAAGGCGCAGCGCGGTGAACTGCCGGTGATCCTGCAGTCCCTGCGCGGCGCGGACGGTGTCCGTGACGTCGCCGACTGGGTGCGGGGCCGGATCGCCGCGTGGGCCGCGTGACCACCCCGGGCGGTGTCCGGGCGCGGGCGCGCGTTCTCGCCCGGGGCGACGGGCGGGGCGGCACCGTCCTGCCCGTCCTGGAGGGCGAGGGGCCGCTCGCGGTGCGGCGGACCCGGGGGAGCGGTGCCGAGGCCCACGTCATGCTGGTCGGCGCGATGAGCGGGCCGCTCGGCGGCGACCACTTCGAGGTGGCCGCCGAGGCGGCCCCGGGCGCCCGGCTGCGGGTCGGCTCGGCCGCCGCCACCCTCGCACTGCCCGGCCAGGGCAAGGCCGGGGCCCGCTACGACGTGCGGCTCACCGTCGGGGAGAATGCCGAACTGCGCTGGCTGCCCGAACAGTTGATCTCCGCGCGGGGCAGCGAGCTGGCCGTCGCCACCCGGGTCGACCTCGCCGCCGGCGGACGGCTGCTGCTGCGCGAGGAACAGGTGCTCGGGCGGTCCGGGGAGGAACCCGGACGGCTCAGCAGCCGTCTCACCGTACGGGTCGCCGGCCGGTGCGTCCTCGACCAGGAGCTGGCCTGCGGGCCCGGCGCCCCGGGCGGCTGGGACGGTCCGGCCGGGCTGGCGGGGCGCCGTGCCGTCGGTCAGCTGGTCGTCGTACGGCCGGAGTTCGCCGCCGAGCCGCCGCGGGCGTGCGCTTTCGCGGAGGGCGCGGCCGTGCTGCCGCTCGCCGGGCCCGCCGCGCTGGTGACGGCCGTGGCGCCGGACGGACTGCGGCTCAGGCGGCTGCTGGAGGAAGGGCTGGCCTCGCTGGGCTGAGGCCCGGCGACCGAACATTCATATCCGTTTATCGGATTGGCAAAGAAGTAGTACTGGCTCTGTTCTCAGGGAACGCACAGCCGCGAGGATCCCCGTACTTGTCGCGAACACGTACGGGGAGGCCCACTTGAGGAAGAGCAGACTGGGGCGGAGGACGGCGGCGCTCGGTTCGGCCGGAGCGCTCGTCACCGCCACGCTGATAGCCGGCGCCCTCGCGGCGCCCGCCGCGAGCGCCGCTCCGTCCGCCGGCCAGGGACACGGGAAGGGCTGGGACCGCGAGGCCTGGGGCACCGCCGTCGCCGCGGCCCGCGCCGCGAGGGCGGGTGTCGACTGGCAGGACTGCCCGGCCGACTGGAATCTGCCGAAGCCGATCCAGTGCGGGTACGTCACGGTGCCGCTCGACTACGCCAAGCCGTTCGGCAGGCAGATCGAGATCGCCGTCGACCGCATCGGCAACACCGGCACGAAGGCCGAGCGGCAGGGCGCACTCATCTACAACCCCGGCGGCCCCGGCGGCTCCGGTCTGCGCTTCCCGGCCCGCGTGACCGGCAAGAGCAAGGTGTGGGCGAAGACGGCCGAGGCCTACGACTTCGTCGGCTTCGACCCGCGCGGCGTCGGCAAGTCCACGCCCATCTCCTGCGTAGACCCGCAGGAGTTCGTCAAGGCGCCCAAGATGGACCCCGTGCCCGACTCCGAGGCCGACAAGCGCGCCCAGCGCAAGCTCGCCCGCGAGTACGCCGAGGGCTGCTACGAGCGCAGCGGCTGGATGCTGCCGCACATGACCACGCCGAACACCGCGCGCGACCTCGACGTCGTCCGCGCCGCGCTCGGCGAGAAGAAGCTCAACTACCTGGGCGTCTCCTACGGGACCTACCTCGGCGCGGTCTACGGCACGCTCTTCCCGGACCACGTGCGCCGCATGGTCGTCGACAGCGTCGTCAACCCGTCCCGCGACAAGATCTGGTACCAGGCCAACCTCGACCAGGACGTCGCCTTCGAGAAGCGCTGGAAGGACTGGCAGGACTGGGTCGCGAAGAACGACGCGACCTTCCACCTCGGCGACACCCGCGCCGAGGTCCAGGACCAGTGGCTGAAACTGCGCGCCACCGCCGAGAAGGCACCCCTCGGCGGGGTCGTCGGCCCGGCCGAGCTGATCTCCTTCTTCCAGAGCGCCCCGTACTACGACTCGGCGTGGGTGCCGATCGCGACGATCTTCAGCAAGTACGTCGCGGGTGACACCCAGGCCCTGATCGACGCCGCCGCCCCCGACCCGTCCGACACCGCGGGCAACGCCTCCGCGGAGAACGGCAACGCCGTCTACACCGCCGTCGAGTGCGCCGACGCCAAGTGGCCCACCAGCTGGCGCGAGTGGGACCGGGACAACACCCGGCTGCACCGCGACCACCCGTTCATGACCTGGGCCAACGCCTGGATGAACCTGCCGTGCGCCACCTGGCCGGTCAAGCAGCACACGCCGGTGAACGTCAAGACCGGCAAGGGACTCCCGCCGGTGCTGATCGTCCAGTCCGAGCGGGACGCGGCCACCCCGTACGCGGGCGCCGTCGAACTGCACAAGCGGTTCGAGGGCTCGCGCCTGATCACCGAGCGGGACGCCGGCTCGCACGGTGTGACCGGGCTGGTCAACCCGTGCGTCAACGACCGGGTGGACACCTACCTGCTCACCGGGAAGGTGGACGCCAGGGACGTGACCTGCGCCCCGCACGCCACGCCCGAGCCGTAAGGAACGCGACGCGCTAGGGAGGGGCGGCCGGTCCGATCCGGCCGCCCCTCCCCCCTAGCGTCAGTCCTGCCGCGCCGCCAGCCAGGCGTCCTCCGCCGCGTAGTCGAAGAGGTCGCCGTAGTTCCGGAACATCTTCGGGAACGCCTCGCGCCAGTCGCGCCCGGCCAGTCGCTCCTCGAGGAAGGCGACCGTCTCCGGCAGGGTCTCGGCGTACCGGACCACCGGGCGGTAGCCCAGCTGCCGTCGCGCCTCGGCCATGTCGCACACGACCGGCACGGGCACCGTCCACGGCGTGTCACCCACGCCGTCCGCCGCCGACGGGCCGTCCAGCAGGACGTCCTCGCTCTCCACGCCCATCACCGCGTCGATCGCCGCCGCGATCTCGGCCACCGTCGGCGCGTCGGGGTCCACGGCGTTCAGGACGCGGGTGCCGGGACGTGGCGCGGCCAGCCGGATCAGCTCGGCGATGTTGTGCACGCTCGCCGGGTGGAAGCGGCTCGCACCGCCGTGGGACAGGACGCGCCGCCGCCGTCCGTCGAGATTGCGCTTCACGAAGTACAGCTCGCGCGGGGTGCGGCAGTACGGCCCGTGGACCGCGCCCGCGCGCAGCACCGTGACCGGCAGCCGGTCGCCCGCCGCGAGCAGCTCCCGCTCCAGCGCCGCCTTGCGGGTGCTGTACGAGGTGTCGCCCGGACGGACCGTGCGCTGCTCCTCGGTCACCGGCACCGGGTACCGGGGGAAGCCGTCCGGTTCGGCCTGCGTGTCGAAGTTGCGGCCCATGTCGTCCTCGTAGACCGACACGCTGGAGATCACCACCGCGGAGCCGACCCGCCCCGCGAGCGACACCAGTTGCCGCGCATGGCCCTCCCCGAAGGCCACCATGTCCACCAGTACGTCACAGCCGTCGCCGACCGCCGCGGACAGGGCCGCGTCGTCCTCCCGGTCGGCCCGCACCACACGCACGTCCCCGGGCCGGCCCGCGTCCCGGTCGCCGCCCCGCGAGACGGCCGTCACCTCCCAGCCGTCCCGGGCCAGCGCCCCCACGGCCGCCCGTCCGATCTGTCCCGTCGCTCCGAGCACCACAGCACGTGTCATACGGCGACCGTAGGCGCACGCCCGGCCGCCCGGCCACGGGCTTCTGCCGACGGCAGACAGCGGGCTCCCGCGATGCCCTAACGGGGCGGCCGACGCGGGAACCTGGGTCCCTTCGCCGCCCTCTCGGCCTCCTCGGCCTTGACGTCGGCCGCGTACCGGTCGACGTACTCCTGGCCGGACAGCGACATGATCGCGTACAGGATCTCGTCGGTGACCGCGCGCAGCACGGCCTTCTCGCCCTCCATGCCGGCGTAGCGGGAGAAGTCCAGCGGCTCGCCGAACCGGATCACCACGGGGTGCAGCCTGGGGATCCTGCGGCCGGGGGGCTGCGCCTCGAACGTGCCGATCATCGCGCAGGGCACCACCGGCACCCCCGCCCTGAGCGCCATGACCGCCACCCCGACCTTGCCCTTGTAGAGCCGGCCGTCGTGCGAGCGGGTGCCCTCCGGATAGATGCCGAGCAGTTCGTCCTTGCCCAGGACGCCGAGGCCCTCGCGGATCGCGGCCTGCCCCGCCTCCTTGCCGGAGCGGTCGACGGGGATCTGCCCGGCGCTGCGGAAGAAGAACGCGGTCAGCCGGCCCTTGAGGCCCGGGCCGGTGAAGTACTCGGCCTTGGCGAGGAAGGTGATGCGGCGCCTGAGCACCGCGGGCATCAGGAAGTGGTCCGAGAAGGAGAGGTGGTTCCCGGCGACGATCGCCGCCCCCGACGCGGGCACGTGGTCCAGGCCCTCGATCCTGGGCCGGAAGACGACTCTCAGCAGCGGGCCCAGCAGCACGTACTTGAGCACGTAGTAGAACACGGTGTGTCTCCCACTCTCCCGGTCGGCACGGCCGCTGACGGCAGCCGCGGCACGGCCCCGCGCCGGACGTCCGCGTCCGGTGATCGATCGTAGCCCGGACCGCGCCGGCCGGACCGGGAACGTCCGGCCGGAAACGGTCCGGCCGCTCTTCGGCCAACCCGATTGACGCGGCGCGTCCCCTGCTCTGTGCTGACCGGTAGCGACCGGGGGGAGGGCGGCACATGTCCGGTGAATCGGCCGGTACCTGGGCGGAGTTCGGGCGGCGGTTGCGTTCCTTGCGCAGGGCGGCCGGGCTCACCCAACTGCAGCTCGGCCTGCGGGTGGGCTACCACCACACCGCCGTCAGCAAACTGGAGGCCGGGCTGCGGGAGCCGCCCGCCGGTCTGGTGCGCCGCCTCGACGAGGTCCTGGACACCGGCGGGGAGCTGGCCGCGATCGTCGCCGCGCCGCGCGAGGCACCGCACCGTCCGGGCCGGGTCCCGGCCGACCCGGCGCTGTTCTCGCCGCTGCCCGGAGCGGACGCCGCCGCGGCGCCGTGGGTGGCCGAGCCCCGGCTGTGGCCCGCCCGGCTGCCCGCCGAGGGGCTGGTGTGCCCGCTGCACGGCACGGCGGGGTGTCCGGTGCCCGACCCGGGGGACTTGCCGGCCCTGCTGAACGGGTCGGCGGTGTGGGACGGGCCGGCTCCGTCGAGGGGGTCGGGGCCGTGGAGCGGGGCGGGATCGCCGGGCGGTCCGGGACCATCGGGACCGGCGGACGCGTCGGGGTCACGGGGCGGGCCGGGGGCGTTGGACTGGACCGGCCGGGCGGCGGACGCCGAACTGCTGCACGCGCTCACCGCCGTACTGGCGTGGCTGATCCGTGAGGCGTTCCGGCACGGGGGCCGGGTGGCCGCCGTCGAGGGACTGCTGCGGTCCCTGGCGCGCTGGGCGGACGCGGTCAACTCCACCGGCCGGCTGCCGTACGGTCAGCTGCGGCTCGCCGCGCAGTACGCCCAGGTCGCCGGCCGGCTGCGGATGGAGCGCGGTCAGAACGCCGTGGCCATGGGGTGGTTCGGCCACGGCCTGCGCTGGGCGGACGCCGTCGGGGACGCCCCGGCCCGCGCGACGCTGCTCAGCGACATGTGCACCCTGGTCCGGCTCGACGGGGACGCCGGGGCGATGCTCGGATACGCGCAGGGCATCGGCGCCGGGGAGGCGCGGCGCCGGTGGGCGGCCACCCTCTCGGACCTCTACCAGGCCCGCGGGCACGCCCTGGCCGGTGACGCGGCCCAGTGCCGCCGTCACATCACCCTGGCCCGGCGCGGGTTCGCCCGGCTCGACCGGCGCGACCACCTGGAGGCGCCCTGGCTGGCCGGGGCCGAGGGCGCGATGCGGGTCGACTCCGCGATCGGGGGCGCGCTGCGCGACCTCGCCGTGCAGACCGGCGACCGGCGGGCCGCCCGGCGCGCGGTGGACGCCGCCGCGCGGTCCCGTGCGCAGGTGCCGCCGCGGATGCGCGGCGCCCGGCTGCTGCTCACGCTGCGCCTGGCGGACTGCTGGGCCTGTGCCGGCGACCCCGGTGCGGCCGTCGCCCTCGCCTCGCCGGTGCTGGTGGAGGCGGTGCGCTCACGCGAGTCCATGGTCACCGCCGAACTGCGCGGACTGCACAGCCGGCTCACTGGAAGGTGGGGCGACCTGCCGGAGGTCAGAGAGTACCGGGAGCGGCTGCTGGACGCGGGGGAGTGAGCGGGCGGCCACCGGCACCCCGGCCGCGGCGGCCCGGCCTCCTTCCACCGCGGCCGGGGCGGAACTTGCCGGAATTTGACAGGACGCGACCACGCCTGCGGTTCCGTTGCTTCCGACGCCCGGCGGTGTGAGGGTTCCGCCCAGCCCGCGACATGACATGCAACCGTCATTCGGTCGACGGGCGCGCCGCCACCACCCCGCGGCGGCGCGTTCGGCATGCCCGTGGCCGGGCCGGCCCGCAAGGGCCTCCCCACTCTCACAAGGAGCCATGATGCTCAGACGCACCGCGGTGGCCGGGACAGTCCTGGCCATGACCCTCGCCGGGGTGGTGGTACCGGCCTCCCTCGCCTCGGCCTCGGAGCGGTCCGCATCCCCCGCGGCCGAGTCCGCCGCCGAGCCCACCCCCGCCGCGAGAGCCGTCGCCGCCGCCGACCGGGCCGTCCGCAGCGGCCTGGACGCCCTCGTCGCGGGCGGCCCCGACGAACAGTACGACCGCCACCAGGTCACCCCCTGGGGCGAGGACCTCTACTCCGTCGCCTACGAACGCACCTACCACGGTCTGCCCGTGGTCGGCGGCGACGCCGTGGTCCTCGCCGACGGCAAGGGCAGGGTACGTGCCGTCCAGTCCGCGACCGGAGCCGCGATCGCGGTGCCCACCGAGGCCGAGGTGCGGGCCGAGGACGCGGTCGCCACCAGCCGTGAGCGGCTCGCGTCGGTCGACGAGGTCGAGTCCGAGCGGCTCGTGGTCCACGTCAGGGACGACGTCCAGACCCTCGCCTGGGAAACCGTGCTCACCGGCACCACCGAGAAGAAGAAGCCCAGCCGGCTGCACGTCTTCGTGGACGCCCGCTCGGGCGAGGTCGTCGACAGCTACGACGAGGTGCGCGCGGGCACCGGCCACAGCGAGTGGAACGGCCCCGGCCCGCTGACCATCGACACCTCCCGCACGAGTGGCGGCTACGCGCTGCGCGACACCACCCGCCCCGGCCTCCAGTGCTCCGACTACAACGGCGGCCTGTTCACCGGCCCGGACGACGACTGGGGCAACGGCGACGCCTCCAGCAGGGAGACCGGCTGCGTCGACGTCATGTTCGCCGCGCAGAAGCAGTCGGACATGCTCCGCGACTGGCTGGGCCGCAACGGCCACAACGGCAACGGCGGCAGCTGGCCCGTGCGCGTGGGCCTCAACCAGCTCAACGCCTACTGGGACGGCTCGACCGTCACCATCGGACACAACACCGCCGGCGAATGGATCGCCGGCATGGACGTCGTGGCCCACGAGTTCGGCCACGGCCTGGACTCCTACACCCCCGGCGGCGCCCGGCACGAGAGCGGCCTCGGCGAGGCGACCGGCGACATCATGGGCGCGCTGACCGAGGCGTACACCGACCAGCCGGCACCGTACGACACCCCCGACTACACCGTCGGCGAGGTGGTCGACCTCCAGGGCCGCGGCCCGATCCGCAACATGTACGACCCGCGGCAGGTGAGCAACCACCCCAACTGCTACTCCGCGTCCATCCCGAACACGGAGGAGCACGCGGCCGCCGGGCCCATGAACCACTGGTTCTACCTTCTGGCCGAGGGCTCCAGTCCCGGCGGCGGCAAGCCCTCCAGCCCCACCTGCGACGGTGGCGAGGTGACCGGCGTCGGCATCCAGAACGCCGGCAGGATCTTCTACGGCGGCATGCTGCTCAAGACCAGCGGCATGACCTACAAGCGGTACCGCACCGCCACCCTCACCGCGGCGAAGAACCTCGACACCTCCTGCGGCCTGTTCAACGCCACCAAGGCCGCCTGGAACGCCATCGACGTCCCCGCGCAGAGCGGCGACCCGGCCTGCTCCGCACAGCAGACGGACTTCTCGCTGGCGCTCAGCCCCGCCACGGGCGACGTCGACGCCGGTTCCTCGGTCGAGGCCACCGTGCGCACCACCACCGTCTCCGGCAGTGCCCAGCGGGTGACGCTGACCGCCTTGGGCGCCCCGCAGGGCGTCGGCGTCGGCTTCAGCCCGTCCACGGTCACCTCGGGCGACAGCTCCACCATGCGGATCAGCGCCTCGGCGGGCACGGCCGCCGGAACCTACTCGATCACCGTCAAGGGCACGGCGGGCACCAAGTCCCACACCGCCCAGTACACCCTCACCGTCGGCGGCGGCACCGACCCCGGCACCCCGCCCGACGTCGACGTCTCCGAGGTGCGGGCGCACCTGGCGCAGTTCGGCACCATCGCCGCGCAGAACGGCGGCAACCGCCGCGCCACCGGCCCCGGATACGACGCCTCGCTCGCCTACGTCAAGGGCAGGCTCCAGGCGGCCGGGTACACCGTCACCCAGCAGACCTGCACCTCCGGCTGCTCCGCCGGCGCCGGCGACAACCTGATCGCCGAGTGGCCGGGCGGCGACGCGAACAGCGTCCACATGTTCGGCGCCCACCTCGACGGCGTCTCGGCCGGGCCCGGCATCAACGACAACGGCTCCGGCTCCGCCGCGCTCCTGGAGGCCGCGCTCGCCCTGGCCCGCGAGAACCCGGACATGGCCAACCGCGTCCGGTTCGCCTGGTGGACCGACGAGGAGCAGGGCCTGAACGGCTCCGACTTCTACACCAGGACCCTCTCCGCCACCGAGCGCTCCAGGATCAAGGCGTACTACAACTTCGACATGGTCGGCTCCGTCAACGGCGGTTACTTCATCAACAACATCGGATCGGCGGCCTCCGCCCCGATGCGCGAGTACTGGGCCTCCCTCGGTCTCGCCCCGCAGGAGAACGTCGAGGGCCGGGGCCGCTCCGACGACTACTCCTTCCAGCGGGTCGGCATCCCCACCTCCGGCTACGCCACCGGCGCCTCGGCCCGCAAGACGGCCGCCGAGGCCGCCAAGTGGGGCGGTACCGCGGGCCGGTCCTACGACCCGTGCTACCACTCCGCCTGCGACACCACCGCCAACATCGACGCCACCGCACTGAACCGCAGCGCGGACGGCATCGCCTACACCATCTGGAAGACCTCCGTCGGCGACACGCCCGCCCCCGCGGACGACTTCTCGATCTCCGCCGACCCGTCCTCGGGCACGGTCGACCCGGGCTCCTCCGCCACGGTCACCGTCCGCACCGCCACCACCAGCGGCGACGCCCAGAACGTGCGCCTGTCGGCGTCCGGCGCCCCGACCGGGGTGAGCGTGGACTTCACGCCGGACTCGGTCACCTCGGGCCAGTTCTCGACGGCCACCGTCGAGGTCGCCGCGGGCACGGCCGCCGGCACCTACACGCTGACCCTCACCGGCACCGGCACGGTCACCCACACCACCACGTACACCCTCACCGTGTCCGGCGACGGCGGCGGCGAGACCACCTGGCGGCTGGGAGCCACCTACGCGGCCGGTGACACGGTCGCCTACGACGGCGTCCGCTACCGGTGTCTCCAGGGCCACACCGCCTACCCGGGCTGGGAGCCGCCGAACGTCCCCGCCCTGTGGCAGCGCCTGTGACGCACTGACGCAGTGACGAGGCGGTGGGGGCCACGCACCCCCACCGCCTCACCACGTCCGCTCAGAACTTCGGCGTCGGCGCCTGCGCCTCGACGATCTCCGCCGCCTCCTCGTCGGTCTGCACCGAGGGCGGGGACCCCTCCAGGGGCTGCTGCGCCGTCTCCTTCATGCAGGCCACCGCCACGATGCCGACCAGGGCCGCGGCCATGGCGTAGTACGCGGGCATCATGTCCGAGCCGGTCACGCTGATCAGAGCGGTGATGACCAGCGGCGTGGTGCCGCCGAACAGGGAGGCCGACAGGTTGTAGCCGACCGACAGGGACCCGTACCTGACGTTGGTCGGGAACATCGCCGGGAGCGCCGCCGACATCGTGCCGAGCAGGCAGACCAGGGACAGGCCGAGCATCAGCATGCCGGCCGAGACGGCGAGCAGGCTGCCCTCCTGCACCAGCACGAAGGCCGGGGCGGACAGCACGAAGAAGCCGATCATGCCGGTCATCAGCAGCGGCTTGCGGCCGAAGCGGTCGGACAGCCGGCCGATCTGGTTGATGATCAGCATCAGCAGCACCATGGTCGCGACCAGGATCATCAGGCCGTGGCTCTCGCTGTAGTGCAGCTCGTCCGACAGGTATGTCGGCATGTACGACAGCAGCATGTAGTCGGTGATGTTGTAAGCGCCGACGAGCGCGATGCACAGGATCAGCACGCGCCAGTGCGTGCGGAAGATCTTCGCGAGGTCGCCCCGCGCGGTGGTCTCCACCGCGGTCGCCGCCTCCGAGATGTGGACGTTGGAGTCCTCCAGCTTCAGGAAGGCGGGCGTGTCGTCCAGCCTCAGCCGCAGATAGATACCGACGATGCCGAGCGGCGCCGCCACCAGGAAGGGAATGCGCCAACCCCAGGCGTCCATGGTGTCGCTGCCCAGCCAGGCGGTGAGGCCGGTGACGAGGCTGGCCGCGCCGGTGTACCCGGCCAGCGTGCCCAGCTCCAGGAAGCTGCCGAAGAACCCGCGCCGCTTGTCCGGCGCGTACTCGGCGATGAAGGTGGAGGCGCCGCCGTACTCGCCGCCGGTGGAGAAGCCCTGGAGCAGGCGGAAGACGATCAGCAGGACCGGGGCCCAGAAGCCGATGGAGTCGTAGCTCGGGATGAGCCCGATGGCGGCCGTGCCGATCGCCATGAGGATCATCGTCAGCGCCAGCACCTTCTTGCGGCCGATCTTGTCGCCCATGGGCCCGAAGACCATGCCGCCGAGCGGGCGCACCAGGAACGCCACGGCGAACGTGGCGAACGAGGAGAGCAACTGCGCCGTGTCACTCCCGGACGGGAAGAAGACGCGGCCGATGGTGCCCGCCAGATAGGCGTAGATGCCGAAGTCGAACCACTCCATGGCATTGCCGAGCGAGGCCGCCTTCACGGCTCTCTTGACCGCGGCCTCGTCCGTGACCGTGATGTCCGACCGGCGCAGTCGGGGGTTCTGCCGACGCCTGATGGCCCGGAACAGGGCCGGGTGGCGGCGGACCGCCGCGGCGTCGGATTCCTGGCCGTTCTCGTTGGGGGACGTGGCGGCCTCCCTTTCCACGTGCGGACACCCCTGGCGGGGCGCCGCTCGGTCGTACGATTCTCAGCTCGTACCCGTTCCCCCGATCATCCTGGGTATGGCCGTGGCGTCAGTCATATGGTTGGGCCGATGAGGTGAGGGACGGCCCATCGGGGCCTGCTCTAGGCTTCGCACATGCGGATCGCCGTCTCCTCCGACATGGACGAACCCGTCGCCCGCCTCCTCGTCGAGGAGCTGCGCCGACGCGGACACGAGGTGCTGGCCCACGGCGCCCTGGACCCCGGGGCGGACTCCCGGTGGGCGGTGTGCTCCGAACGGGCCGCGCGCGAGGTCGCCGACGGGACCGCCGACCAGGCCGTGGTCTGCTGCTGGACCGGCACGGGCGCGTCGATCGCCGCCAACAAGGTGCCGGGCGTACGGGCTGCCCTGTGCACCGACGCCTGCACGGCGGACGGCGCCCGCCGCTGGAACGACGCCAACGTGCTCGCCCTCAGCCTGCGCCTGACCTCGGCACCGCTGCTGGGGGAGATCCTCGACGCCTGGTTCGCGGGCGCGCCCAGCACGGACGCCGAGGACCGGGACAACGTGACGCACGTGGAGCGGCTCGACCGGGGACGGACCGCTCCGTGACTCCCGTGCGCGCGCTGAGCGCACTCAGCGCACTGAGCGCAGTCAGGACGTCAGGACCTTCTCCAGGGTCTTGAGCGCGCCCTCCAGCTCCTCACCCGTGACCGTCAGCGGCGGGGCCAGCCGGATCGTCGAGCCGTGGGTGTCCTTGACGAGGACGCCCTCGCGCATCAGCCGCTCGCTGACCTCGCGGCCGGTGCCGAGCGCCGGGTCGACGTCGACGCCCGCCCACAGCCCCCGCGCCCGGAAGCCGACCACGCCCCTGCCGACCAGGGCCGCCAGGCCCTCGCGCAGCACCGCGCCCAGCTCCGCCGCCCGGCGCTGGAACTCGCCCGTCTCCAGGAGCTCCACCACCGCCGTGCCCACCGCGGCCGCCAGTGGGTTGCCGCCGAACGTCGAGCCGTGCTCACCCGGGTGCAGCACACCCAGCACCTCCCGGCTGCCGACCACCGCCGACACCGGCACGATGCCGCCGCCCAGCGCCTTGCCGAGCAGCACCACGTCCGGCACCACCGACTCGTGCTCGACGGCGAGGGTGTGCCCCGTGCGGCCCAGCCCCGACTGGATCTCGTCGGCGACGAACAGGCACCCGGCCCGGCGGGTCAGCTCCCGCACGCCCGCCAGGTAGCCGTCGTCCGGGATGTTCACCCCCGCCTCGCCCTGGATCGGCTCGATCAGCACCGCCGCCGTCGTCTCGTCGACCGCCGCCTCCAGCGCCGCCAGGTCGTTGTACGGGACGACCTTGAAACCGGGCGTGAAGGGGCCGAAGCCGGCGCGGGCCGTCTCGTCCGTCGAGAAGCTCACGATCGTCGTCGTACGGCCGTGGAAGTTGTCCGCCGCGACCACGATCGTCGCCCGGTCGGCCGGGACGCCCTTGACGTCGTAGGCCCACTTGCGGGCCACCTTGATGCCGCTCTCCACCGCCTCCGCGCCGGTGTTCATCGGCAGCACCATGTCCGTGCCGGTCAGCGCGGACAGCCGCTCGGCGAACTCCGCGAGCCGGTCGTTGTGGAAGGCACGGGAGGTGAGGGTCAGCCGGTCCAGCTGGCGGTGTGCGGCCTCGGTCAGCGCCGGGTGGCGGTGGCCGAAGTTGAGCGCCGAGTAGCCGGCCAGCATGTCCAGGTACCGGCGGCCCTCCACGTCCTCGACCCAGGCGCCCTCGGCGCGGGCCACGACGACGGGCAGCGGGTGGTAGTTGTGCGCGAGGACGGGCCCCTCGGCGCGGATCAGCTCCTGGGAGCCGCGGGTGGTGCGGGCGGGTGCGGTCATGAGCGGGCCTCCCGGATCTCCTGGGTGCAGCACTTGATGCCGCCACCGGCCTTGTGGAACTCGGACAGGTCGACGGGGACGGGGACATAGCCGCGGCCGCTGAGGCGGTCGGCGAGTTCCCCGGCCTCGGGGGCGATGAACACGTTGCGTCCGTCACTGACGGAGTTCAGCCCGAACGCCATGGCGTCCTCGCGGGTGGCGATCACCGCGTCCGGGTACAGCCGCTCCAGCACCTCCCGGCTGCCGGGCGAGAAGGCCCCCGGGTAGTACGCCACGTTCTCCTCGTCGAGGACGAACAGCGCCGTGTCCAGGTGGTAGAAGTACGGGTCCACCAGCGTCAGCGAGACCACCGGAACGCCGAAGAACTCCTGCGCCTCCCGGTGCGCCTCGGGGGTCGTGCGGAAGCCCGTGCCGGCCAGGATCCACCGCCCGGCCGGAACCAGGTCCCCCTCGCCCTCGCAGACCGCCTCCGGATGCTGGACCTCGAAGCCCTCCGTCTTGAACCACGCCTCGTAGGCCACGGACTCGCCGCGGCGCTCGGGCGCGTGGAAGCGGGAGCCGAAGACCCGGCCCTCCACCACGACCGCGCAGTTCGCGGCGAAGACCATGTCGGGCAGGCCCGGCACCGGCGCGACGGTGTCGACGGTGTGGCCGCGGGCCCGGTAGGCGTCGACCAGCGCCTGCCACTGGTCCAGAGCGCGGATGACGTCGACCGGCCGGCCGGTGCTCATCCAGGGGTTGATCGCGTACTGCACGGCGAAGTGTCTGGGTTCGCAGACCACGAAGCGCCGCCGGCGCGGCACACGGTTGTCGGCCACAGAGGGGCACCTCCGCTTCCTCACGGTGTGTGACTGGGGGTTGACACCACGGTAGGAAGCGGCGACCGCGCCCGACAAGCGACGAAGGCTGCGCGTACACGCACCATCGCTGCGTTGTTCACCAGGTCAGCGCACGTCTGCTGCGCCTTCGGGGGCGAGGAGGCCGGTTCCCGCCTCCGGACTGTCCGGGATCAGGTGGGACAGCACCATCACGCTGATCGTCTTGCGGATGAACGGCTCCGCACGGATGCGCTCCAGCACCTCCTCGAAGTGCTCCACGTCCCGCGCCCGCACGTGCAGCAGCGCGTCCGCGCCGCCCGTCACCGTCATCGCCGCCGTGATCTCGGGATAGCCGCGCACCACCTCCGCCAGCCGCCGCGGCGGCGCCGCCCCCTCGCAGTACACCTCCACGTACGCCTCGGTGCGCCAGCCCAGCGCCGAGGGCCGCACCGTCGCCGTGAACCCGGTGATCACGCCGGTCTCGCGCAGCCGGTCCACCCGGCGCTTGACCGCCGTCGAGGACAGCCCGACCTCCCCGCCGATCTCGGCGAAGGACGTCCTGGCGTTCGCCATCAGGGCGGTGACGATCTTCCGGTCGAGTTCGTCGAACGGGCTGGGCCTGCTGTTCATGCGGGCACTGTATCCAGCGGATACGTCCACGTCGGGGGCGTGTTCAGGCGTACGGATTACTCCTACACTCCACCTTCATGCTGCGCGCCCTGGCTGTCGACGACGAACGCCCCACGCTCGAGGAACTCGTGTACCTGCTGAACGCCGATCCCCGCATCGGCACGGCGGAGGGCGCGGGCGACGCGACCGAGGCGCTGCGCCGCATCAACCGGGCCCTGGAGTCGGGTCCCGACGGACCGGACGCCATCGACGTCGTCTTCCTCGACATCCAGATGCCCGGCCTCGACGGACTGGACCTCGCCCGGCTGCTGACCGGGTTCGCCCGGCCGCCGCTGGTCGTGTTCGTCACCGCGCACGAGGACTTCGCCGTCCAGGCCTTCGACCTGAAGGCCGTCGACTACGTGCTCAAACCCGTCCGCAGGGAACGGCTGGCGGAAGCGGTCCGCCGGGCCGCCGAACGGCGTGGCACCGAAGCCTCCCCGGCCCCCCGCATCCCCGTGCACGAACCCGACCCCGACCACGTCACCGTGGAGCTCGGCGGCGTCACCCGCTTCGTCCCCGTCGACGACATCACCCACGTCGAGGCCCAGGGCGACTACGCCCGCCTGCACACCGACAGGGGCAGCCACCTCGTCCGCATCCCCCTGTCCACCCTGGAGGAACGCTGGCGCGCCCGCGGCTTCGTCCGCATCCACCGCCGCCATCTCGTCGCCCTGCGCCACATCGGGGAGCTCCGCCTGGACGCCGGCAGCGTCAGCGTCCTGGTCGGCACCGAGGAACTCCAGGTCAGCCGCCGCCACGCCCGCGAACTGCGGGACCTGCTCATGCGGAGGCCGTGAGTCCCATGCCCCAGGACCCCACCGAGCGCCGCGTCACCGTCACCGGCCCGCCCAGGCGCACCCTCCCCCACGCCCGGCTTCGCTCGCGCGGGCGGTACCCCCACGCCTCGGGCTACTACCGCCCGCGCACCGAGATCGACGAGCAGACCACCCTCGGCCACACCTACGTCCGCTCCCTGATGCGCAGCCAGCTGCGCGCCGGTCTCGCCGCCCTCGCGGTCCTCGGCCTCCTGGTCGGGCCGCTGCCGCTGCTGTTCGCGGCGATGCCCGACGCCCGCCTCCTGGAGTGGGCCGTCCTCGGCTTCGGCCTGTACGCCCCGCTCGTCCTCCTCGCCCGCTGGTACGTGCGCCGCGCCGAGCGCAACGAACGCGACTTCGTGCGCCTGGTCGAGGACCGATGACCCCGCCGGACCCGGCCCTGAAGGCACCGAGGGAACCGAAGGCACCGAAGGCGATGAACGCACCGTGAACTCCAGCTACGCCATACCCGCCGTCGCCCTCGTCGTCGTGGCCACCGTCCTCGTCGGCGCCTTCGGCCTGCGCATCTCCCGCACCACCTCCGACTTCTACGTCGCCTCCCGCACCGTCGGCCCCCGCCTGAACGCCGCCGCCATCAGCGGCGAGTACCTCTCCGCCGCGTCCTTCCTCGGCATCGCGGGCCTGGTCCTCGTCCAGGGACCCGACATGCTCTGGTACCCGGTCGGCTACACCGCCGGCTACCTCGTCCTGCTCCTGTTCGTCGCCGCCCCGCTGCGCCGCTCCGGCGCCTACACGCTGCCCGACTTCGCCGAGGCCCGGCTCGCCTCCCAGGGGGTACGGCGGCTGGCGGGGGCCTTCGTCGTCGGCGTCGGCTGGCTGTACCTGCTGCCCCAGCTCCAGGGCGCCGGACTGACCCTCACCGTGCTCAGCGGGGCCCCCGACTGGCTCGGCGGGGTGATCGTCGCCGTCGTCGTCACCGCCATCGTCGCGGCCGGCGGCATGCGCAGCATCACCTTCGTCCAGGCCTTCCAGTACTGGCTCAAGCTCACCGCCCTCCTCGTCCCCGCCCTCTTCCTGGTGCTGGCCTGGCAGGGCGACGGCGCCCCCGGCCGTCCCTTCGAGGAACCCGCCACCTTCCGCGAGCAGCGCTCGGTACGGGTCGACGACACCCTCACCCTCAAGCTGGAGCGGCCGCTCACCGTCACCGTCGACGGCACCGTGGACGGCCGCGCCCACGACGGCTCCCGCGTCGACCTGCCCACCGGCACCCACCGCATCGAGGCCGGCACCCGCCTGACCTTCGCCGAGGACGCCGCCGTCCCGGCCGCCGGACGCGGCGCCGACGACGCCCTGTCGCCGTCGCGGGCCGAGAGCCGCACCGAACGCCCGCTGTACGCCACGTACGGCCTGATCCTCGCCACCTTCCTGGGCACCATGGGCCTGCCGCACGTCGTGGTCCGCTTCTACACCAGCCCGCACGGCGTCGCCGCCCGCCGCACCACCGTCGCCGTCCTCGGCCTGATCGGCGCCTTCTACCTGCTGCCGCCCGTCTACGGCGCCCTCGGCCGCATGTACGCCCCCGAACTGACCCTCACCGGCGACGCGGACGCCGCCGTCCTGCTGCTGCCCGACCGGGTGATCGGGGGAGTGGGCGGCGACCTGCTGGGCGCGCTGGTGGCGGGCGGGGCCTTCGCCGCGTTCCTGTCCACCGCGTCCGGGCTGACCATGGCGATCGCGGGCGTGCTCACCCAAGACGTGCTGCCGTCCCGGGCGGTACGGCACTTCCGGCTCGGCACGGTCCTCGCCATGGCCGTGCCGCTGGCGGCGAGCGCCCTGGTCGGCGGTCTGCCTATCGCCGACGCGGTGGGCCTCGCCTTCGCGGTGTCCGCATCGTCCTTCTGCCCGCTGCTGGTCCTCGGCATCTGGTGGCGGCGGCTGACCCCGCCCGGCGCGGCGGCCGGGATGCTGGTGGGCGGCGGCTCCGCGCTGCTCGCCGTCGCCGCCACCATGGGCGGCTTCCCGGACGGCGACGGCGCGCTGCACGCGCTGCTGGCCTGGCCCGCGCTCTGGTCGGTGCCGCTGGGCTTCCTCACCATGGTGCTGGTCTCGCTGGCCACCCCGGCGCGGGTGCCGGCCGGGACGGCGGCGATCCTGGCCCGCTTCCACCTGCCGGAGGAGCTGCGCGCGGACGAACTGCGCAAGGAGGTGTCCCCGTGAGCGGCTCCGTGAGCGGTTTCCTGGCCGGCCTGGCCGTCGCCGTGCTGCCCCTGCTGGCCGCGGGCTTCTGGCTGGGGCGCCGCACGGCCCGCCCGCAGAACCTGGGCGGGCTCGGCACCCCGGTCGAGCACGCCACCTTCCAGACCCTGCACACCGCCTCCCTGGCCACGCCCCCGCTCAGGGCCGGTCTGACCGAGGAGACGGCCGGCAAGTCCGCCCGCAAGCTGCGCTCGCTGCTCGGCACGGACGCGCTGTGCCTGACCGATCTCAAGGAGGTGCTGGTCTGGGACGGCGCGGGCGCCCACCACCGCACCGAGATCATGGAACGCCTGGCCGGCCCGCTGGAGACCGGCCGCGGCGAAGCCTTCCCGCTCACCTGTGACACCCCGGACTGCGCGGTGCGCTGGGCGGTCGTCGCCCCGCTCACCGTCGACGACCGGGTCCACGGCGCGCTGGTCGCCTGCGCGCCCCGCGAGTCCGCCGTGCTGGTCCGGGCGGCGGGCGAGGTCGCCCGCTGGGTCTCCGTCCAGCTGGAGCTGGCCGACCTCGACCAGTCCCGCACCCGGCTCATCGAGGCCGAGATCAAGGCCCTGCGCGCCCAGATCTCCCCGCACTTCATCTTCAACTCGCTCGCGGTGATCGCGTCCTTCGTCCGCACCGACCCCGAGCGCGCCCGCGAGCTGCTGCTGGAGTTCGCCGACTTCACCCGCTATTCGTTCCGCCGGCACGGCGACTTCACCACCCTCGCCGACGAGCTGCACGCCATCGACCACTACCTGGCGCTGGTGCGGGCCCGCTTCGGCGACCGCCTTGCCGTCACCCTCCAGGTCGCCCCAGAGGTGCTGCCGGTCGCCCTGCCCTTCCTGTGCCTCCAGCCGCTCGTCGAGAACGCCGTCAAGCACGGCCTGGAGGGCAAGTCCGACCGCTGCCGCATCCAGATCACCGCGCAGGACGCAGGCGCCGAGGCCCTGGTCGTCATCGAGGACGACGGCGCCGGCATGGACCCCGGCCTGCTGCGCCGCATCCTGGCACGCGAGGTGAGTCCCTCGGGCGGCATCGGGCTGTCCAACGTCGACGACCGTCTCCGCCAGGTCTACGGGGACGACCACGGCCTCGTCATCGAGACGGCCGTCGGCGCGGGCATGAAAATTACCGTCCGGCTGCCGAAATACCAGCCGGGCGTGCACTCGGCGGGCCGCGTCGGCCGCGAGTGAGACAACGCGTACGCCCCTGCGCGGGGCTCAGGCGCTGCGCGTGGCGACCATCCCCACGGTGATCAGCCCGAGCACGACCCAGCCGAACCACAGCCAGCCGTTGCTCCCGAGCGCCACCGTGTAGGCCGTCACCGCGACCAGGCCTCCGATGGTGAGCGCCCCCATCGTCTTCGTCGAACTGTCCGTGGAACCGGGCATCGCAACACCCTCCTCATGGTCCGTTCCCCTCCATGGTGCCCCCGTTCTGCCGTTGTACGGTGCAGACGACCAGATGTGACCCGGATTTCCAGGAACCCTCGGCCGTCCGGGACCCGGCCTCGTACAGGGAGGGATCGAACCCGTAGTCGCGCGGCGGCACCTCCCGCGCGCACGCCCCGTCCGCCGCCGCGGGTGCCTCGGCGAGCGTGACGCCGGCGGCCAGCCGGGTGAAACCCAGCACCTGGGCGTCGTACCGGCCGCCGCAGGACACCAGCCGGACCTCCCGCGCGGAGCGCACGTCCAGACAGTCCCGGCGCTGCATGGTCGCGGTGTCCGCGAACACCGCCCCGGGCTCCCGGTGCCGGCCCAGCGGCCCGTACACCGGCCCGTACGCCCCCAGCACCAGGCAGGCGGTGCGCCGCCGGGCGGTCTCGAACCCGTCCTCGACGGGGACGACCGCCACACTCCGCACCCCGGCCAGCCGGCCCCGCAGCTCCCGGGTCCGCTCCTCGCAGCGGGCGGGTCCCAGCTCGCGGGCCTCCCCGGCGGAGGAGGCGGGCACGAAGGCCATCACCTGCCCGTCGGGCGCCCCGCCCCGGCAGTCCGCGTCCACGGCCAGGCGCGGGGTCCCCGCGAACCGGGTGCCGCCGGGCCAGCGGGCGCGCACGCAGTCCCCGTCCTCCAGCGGCGCGACCAGCCCCACGGCGGCGCCGTACGGCGCCCCGGCCCCGTCGGTGCCCCGGTCGGCCAGTGCGTACCAGACGCCGCTCAGGGCGAGCAGCACACCGAGCCCGCCGGCCAGGGCGGCACGCGGCGCGCGCGGACGCCGCCGCCGATGTCCGCCGTTCGGGGGAAGCGGCCCGGCGACGGGCGTGGGCGCCGAGGACCAGGGCGGCTGTGATCCGGGGTCGGTCCGGGGCCGGACGTACGTCTCGGTCTGCGGGGTGACGATCCACGCCAGTTCCGCCTCCGCCTCGGCCACTGTGACGCGGGGCGGGGGACCGGCGAGCAGCCTCTCCAGCAGCGGCCCGAGCGCACCGGCCCGCACGGGAGGCACCGCCAGGTCCCGGCCGGAGGGATCGCGGCCCTCGACGGCGTGGTGGAGCGTGCGGCCCAGCGAGTTCAGACCGTCACCGTCCAGCGGGGCGGCCGTGCCGGGGCCCGTCAGCAGAATCCGGCCGTACGGCGCCCCCAGGCGGTCCGGCGCCAGCAGCACCCCCGCCGGCTCCACGGCCCGCTCGTGCCCGGCGGCCCACGCGTCGAGCACGGCGAGCCCGATCCGGGCGCACTCGGCAGGCGCCAGCGGCCCGCTCCGGGCCACCAGCTCCCTCAGAGTGACGGCACCGGGGACGTACTCCATGACGATCCACGAGACGCCCTCGTGCTCCACCACGTCATGGACGGTGACCATGTGCGGATGGACGCGCGCGGGCGGCAGGGCCCGGACGCCGCTGCGGGCGGCCCGCAGCGCGACCTCGCCGCCCAGCCGCCGATCGCGGGCGAGCCACACGCGGCCCGGCCCGCCGGCGCCCAGCGGGCGCAGCAGCAGATAGCGACCGGCCACCACCTGGCCGGAAAACGCGTGACGCGTCATACCGCTCCCCCCGGGCGGTTCCCCCGACGCGCCACATGCTACTGAACGAAGCCGCCGCTCAGCCGCCGCGTGTGTTCAGTGCGGCCAGATAGGCGTTGTACGCCTCGAGTTCCTTGTCACCGTCGCGGTCGGCGGCGCGGTCCTTGCGGCGGGCCTGCCGCTCCTCGGAGGCGTACCACTGGAACAGCAGGGCGAGCAGCACCAGCACGGACGGGACCTCGCTGAAGGCCCAGGCGATGCCGCCGGCCGCGTTCTGGTCGGACAGGGCGTCGATACCGAGCGAGGCGGGCGGGTTCTGGAACGTCTCGACCATGGGCGAGGACGCCATCATCAGCGCGATGCCGAAGAACGCGTGGAACGGCATGCCCGCGAACAGCTCCAGCATCCGCATCACATACCCCGGCCGGTGCGGGCCCGGGTCCACGCCCATGATCGGCCAGAAGAACACCAGCCCGACGGCGAGGAAGTGCACCATCATCCCGATGTGCCCGACCTTGGAGCCCATCAGGAAGTCGAAGAGCGGGGTGAAGTACAGCGCGTACAGGCTCGCGATGAACAGCGGGATGGTGAACGCGGGGTGCGTGATGATCCGCATGTAGCGGCTGTGCAGCAGCTTCAGCAGCAGCTCGCGGGGTCCCTTGCGGCCACGGCCCGCCGTGGGCAGAGCGCGCAGGGCCAGGGTGATCGGCGCGCCGAGCAGCAGCAGGATCGGCGACACCATGCTGATGATCATGTGCTGCACCATGTGCACGCTGAACATGACCATGCCGTAGTCGTTGAGCTTGGTGCACATCATCAGCACTACGCTCAGCACACCGACGACGAACGACACGGTCCGGCCGACCGGCCACTTGTCCCCGCGCCGGGTCAGCCGGACGACTCCCCAGCCGTAGAGCGCCAGTCCCAGGAGACAGGCGATGAGGAAGAAGGGGTCCGCCGACCACGCGAGACCTCGCCCCAGCGTGAACGGCGGCAGATCCATCATCATGCCGTGCCCGCTGTGATCCATCCGCCGGCTCCTGTTTCGTGGGGGTTGAGCGCGGTTGAGCGCTGTCTGTCCGAAGCAAGACTAGAACCGCCCCCGGCCACTGTTGTGACCGGGGGCGGTGAAGCGCGCCCCCAAGGGGCGCGGGGCTGTATCGATGTGCGGCTCCGCCGCGTGGGCGCGAACAACCACGTACCAGCCGCGGACGGCGTGTCACAGCAACCTCAGAGAACGCACTCCGCCTCTGCGTAACGAGCACTCGGCACCGTCTTCAACGACGCCACCGCCTCCGCGAGCGGCACCATCCGGATGTCCGTCCCGCGCAGCGCCGTCATCATCCCGAACTCCCCCCGGTGCACCGCCTCGACCGCGTGCCACCCGAACCGAGTCGCCAGCACCCGGTCGTACGCCGTGGGCGTCCCGCCCCGCTGCACGTGCCCGAGGATCACCGGCCGGGCCTCCTTGCCGAGTCGCTCCTCCAGCTCGATCGAGAGCTGGCGGGCGATCCCGGCGAAGCGCTCGTGGCCGTAGACGTCCTTGCCGCCCTCGTCGAAGTCCATCGTGCCGGGCTTCGGCTTGGCGCCCTCCGCGGCGACCACGATCGCGAACCGCTTGCCCGCCGAGAACCGCTCGCCGACCTTCGCGGTCAGCTCGTCGATGTCGAAGGGCCGCTCCGGGACGACGACGGCGTGCGCGCCGGCCGCCATGCCCGAGTGCAGCGCGATCCAGCCGGTGTGACGGCCCATGACCTCGACGATCAGCACCCGCTGGTGGGACTCGGCGGTGGTCTTCAGCCGGTCCAGGGCCTCGGTGGCGACGGTGACCGCGGTGTCGAAGCCGAAGGTCACGTCGGTGACCGCTATGTCGTTGTCGATGGTCTTCGGCACGCCCACGATCGGCAGGCCGTTGTCGGACAGCAGCCGCGCCGCCTTGAGCGTGCCCTCGCCGCCGATCGGGATGATCGCGTCCAGGCCCAGCTGCTCGACGTGGCCGCGGGCGCGCTCCACGCCGTCCCGCAGGTGCTCGGGACGGACCCGGGAGGAGCCGAGGATGGTGCCGCCGCGGGCGAGTATGCCGCCGACCGCGTCGAGGTCGAGCTTGAGGTAGTCGCACTCCAGGAGGCCCTTCCAGCCGTCCCGGAAACCGATGACCTCGTCGCCGTGGTCGACGACGGCGCGGTGCACGACGGACCGGATGACGGCGTTCAGGCCGGGGCAGTCGCCGCCGGACGTGAGGACACCAATGCGCATAGCCCGAAATACCTTCTCAAGTGGCACGGGTCCGGACCGCGCTGTCCGGCTCGATCCCCGCCACCCTAGCGGCATCGGGGGGCGGGACCGAACCGTGCGTCCGCCTACTGGACGTGCCCGCTCACCTGTGCGGATGAGTCATCAGACGGGCCGTCGCGGCAGGCTTCGGGCAGCCGTCAGGCGGGCTGCTGCGCCGCCGCGATCCGCTCGTTGCGGAGCGCCTCGTACCACCGGTCGTCGGTCGGCGGCAGCGCGTTCACGTCGAGGGCCAGCTTCAGCAGCAGGTCCGCGATCTGCGGGTTGCGTGCCAGCACCGGGCCGTGCATGTACGTGCCGAAGACCGTGTCGTTGTACGCGCCCTCCGTGCCGTCCCCGGTGCCGTTGCCGTTGCCGAAACGGACCTGGGCCAGCGGGCGGGCGCTGGGGCCCAGATGGGTGACGCCCTGGTGGTTCTCGAAGCCGGTCAGCGGGGGCAGGCCCAGGCGCGCGTCGATGTCGCCGAGCACGTCGCCGACGCACCGGGCGCCCTCGCCGCGCGTGGAGACCACGTCGAGCAGGCCGAGGCCCGGCTCGCGCTGGCCGAGGTCGTTGATGAACTCGTGGCCCAGGATCTGGTAGCCGGCGCAGACGGAGAAGACGATCGCGCCGTTCTCCACCGCCCGGTGCAGGCCGCCGTCGCGGCGCAGCCGCTCGGCCGCGAGCCGCTGCGGGCGGTCCTCGCCGCCGCCGATGAGGTAGATGTCGCCGGAGGTCGGGATCGGCTGGTCGCTGCGCACGTCGAGCCGGGCCACGTCGAGGCCGCGCTGCCGCGCCCGGCGCTCCACGACGAGGGCGTTGCCCTGGTCCCCGTACGTGCTGAGCAGGTCCGGGTAGATCCAGACGATCCGCAGTTGGTTGTCGCTCACGAAAGTCCCCTGAAATCTCGCGGTCAGTTGCCGACGCGGCGGCGCAGGTCCTGGAAGGCGGTGTAGTTCGCGATGACCTCGATCCGGCCGGGCGGGCACAGCGACACCGCCTGGTCGAGGTCCTCGCACACCTGGAACTGCTGGTTCGCGACCTCCAGGCGCACCGCGAGGTCCAGCTTCCGGTCGCCGATCACACAGATCGGGTGGCCGGACAGCCGGGTGTAGTCGACGTCCCACAGCCAGGAGGTGTCGGTGCCGTCGGCGCCGCGCGCGTTCACCGAGAGGATCACCGGGGCCGGCGGCGGGTCGATCAGGGAGAAGGTCTCCAGCCAGCCCGCCGGGTTCTTGGCGAGCAGCAGGCGCAGGTCGCGGCCCTGGAACTGGACGACGTCGTAGCGTCCCGCGACCGCCTGCACTTGGTACATGCGCTCCAGCGCGACCTGCGGCGGTACCCCGAAGACGGCGGCGACGGCGGCCGACGAGGCGGCGTTGGCCTTGTTGGCGCGGCCCGGCAGCTGGAGGTGGATCGGCCAGGCGGAACCGTGCGGGTCCAGGACGTGGTCGCCGGAGAGCGCCCAGCTCGGCGTCGGGCGGCGGAAGCCGCACTCACCGCAGAACCAGTCGTCGCCCGGACGCTGCATCACGCCGCCGCAGGACGGGCAGGACCAGGCGTCGTCCTTCCACATCTGCCCGGCGGCGACCCAGATCACGTTGGGGGAGGACGACGCGGCCCACACCACCAGCGGGTCGTCGGCGTTGGCGACGATCACGGCCTTGGAACCGGCCAGGCCCTCGCGCCAGTTCTCCGCGAGCATCCGGGTCTCGGCGGCGCGGTCGAGCTGGTCCCGGGAGAGGTTGAGCAGGGCGATGCACTTCGGCTCGGTGGCCTGGGCGACGCCCACGAGGTACTTCTCGTCGACCTCGATGACGCCGTACCGGGCCTCCGAACCGGCCGCGAGGGCCGAGGTGATGCCGGCCGGCATGTTGGCGCCGAGCGCGTTGGAGACGACCGGGCCGGCCGCCTTGAGCGCCTCGGCGATGAGCCGGGTCGTGGTGGTCTTGCCGTTGGTCGCCGAGACCAGGGTCACGTCCAGGTGCCCGGCGAGCCGGTGGAGGAGGTCGGGGTCGAGTTTCAGCGCGACCCGGCCGCCGATCACCGAACCGCTGCCGCGCCCGGCGGCGCGAGACGCCGCCGCGACCGCCTTGCCCGCGGTCACGGCGATCTTGGCCCGCGGCGTGAGCGGGTCCGAGTTGCCTGCCATCAGTTCTCGATCCTCCTTGCGTACGCGCCGCGCCTTAGCCTGACCGGCCACGTGGTGGGACCTCAGCCTATCGAGATCCATTCGCACTCCCGAATCGCGGCACCGGCCACGGGGCTCCGGCGGTGGGCGCGCGCCGCCGGGGGACACAGGGACCTTACTCTTGCCGCCATGCGACACGGCTCCATCCCGGGCGCCCACGGGCGCGTCCGGCCCCTCAGTCTCCTCGGAGATCCCGTCCTGCACGCCCCCTGCGAGGAGGTGACGGACTTCGGTCCGGAACTCGCGGCGCTCGTGGAGGACTTGTTCGCCACGATGTACGCCGCGCGCGGTGTGGGGCTGGCCGCCAACCAGATCGGCGAGCGGGTCCGGGTCTTCGTCTACGACTGCCCGGACGACGAGGACGAGCGCCACCTCGGCCACGTGGTGAACCCGCGGCTGGTGGAGACCGGCGGCGTGGTGGTGCGCGGGCCCGAGGGCTGCCTGTCGCTGCCGGGGCTGGAGGCCGGGACCGAGCGCCACGACGAGGCGGTGGTGGCCGGTTTCACGGTGACCGGGGAGCCGGTCACCGTGCGCGGCACGGGGTTCTTCGCGCGGTGCCTCCAGCACGAGTGCGACCACCTGGAGGGCGGCATCTACGTGGACCGCCTCACGGGGTGGCGCAGGCGGCGGGTGCTGCGGCGGGCGGCCAGGGCGCCATGGGGACGCGCCGGGGCGCCGGAGCGGGTGGAGGGGCGGGCCTAGAACCCGGGGCCGCCCGCCTTGTCCCCGGCCTCGGCGAGCCGGCCCCACAGCAGGTCGGCCAGACTGCGCACCAGCTCCGCCCGGGAACACGGGCGTTCGCCCAGCCACCAGTCCCCGGCGGCGTGCATCATGCCGACGATCCCGTGGCCCCAGACCCGGGCCAGCTGCTGGGTGCCCGGCCCGACGTCCAGGCGCTCCTCGATGACCTGGGCCAGCTCCTCGCCCATGCGGCGCAGCAGCGGCGCCGAGTGCTTGCCGACGTCGAAGCCGGACTCGGCCTGGTCGCCCGGAGCGGTGGCGCCCTCGGCCGGATGCATCAGGAAGCGGTACACCTGCGGGCGTGCCTCGATGGCCGCCAGATAGGTGTCCAGGGTGGACTCGACGCGCCTGCGCCGCTCCGCCGGGGCGTCCAGGGCGGCCCGCAGCGAGGAGAGGAGCGCGTCGGTGTGCCGCTGCGCGAGGGCGGCGTAGAGTCCGCCCTTGTCGCCGAAGTGGCGGTAGAGGATGGGCTTGGTGATGCCGGCCTCGGCGGCGATGGCGTTCATCGAGGCCTGCGGGCCGTCGCGCAGCACCACCCGGTCGGCGGCCTCCAGAAGCTCGCGCCGTCTGCGGTCGGCGGACCGCTGCTGATCGGTCCGCTGTGTGGTGTCCATGTGCTCTCCCCACCCGTGCTCGTTCGGTGACGCCTGCGCAAACTAACACTCACAGGGCGTGGGACATCGAACGGGAGGGCGACGGGTTCTCGGGAGTTGACTTTTCTTACCCGTCGGTAACAGACTCATGTTACCGCAAGTAACATGCACGTGCGTCACTGGAGGGGACATGGCCGAGTTCACCATGGAGCTCAACGACGAACAGAAGGAGGTCCGGGACTGGCTGCACGGCTTCGCGGCCGACGTCATCCGTCCCGCGGCCGCCGAATGGGACGAGCGTGAGGAGACTCCCTGGCCGGTCATCCAGGAGGCCGCCAAGGTCGGCATCTACTCCCTCGACTTCTACGCCCAGCAGTACTTCGACCCCACCGGCCTCGGCATCCCCATGGCCATGGAGGAGCTGTTCTGGGGGGACGCCGGCATCGCCCTGTCCATCGTCGGCACCGGCCTCGCCGCCGTCGGCGTCCTCGCCAACGGCACCGAGGAGCAGATCGGCACCTGGATCCCCCAGATGTACGGCGACGCCGATGACGTGAAGGTCGCCGCGTTCTGCTCCTCCGAGCCCGACGCCGGCTCCGATGTCGCCTCCATGCGCACCCGCGCGGTGTACGACGAGGCCAAGGACGAGTGGGTGCTCAACGGCACCAAGACCTGGGCGACCAACGGCGGCATCGCCAACGTCCACGTCGTCGTCGCGGTCGTCGACGCGGAACTGGGCTCCAAGGGCCACGCGTCCTTCATCGTCCCGCCGAACACCCCGGGGCTGTCCCAGGGCCAGAAGTTCAAGAAGCACGGCATCCGCGCCTCGCACACCGCCGAGGTGATCCTCGACAACGTGCGCGTCCCCGGCTCCTGCCTGCTCGGCGGCAAGGAGAAGCTGGACGCGCGCCTGGCCCGCGCCCGGGAGAAGGCCAAGAAGGGCGGCGAGCGTGTCAAGAACGCGGCGATGGCCACGTTCGAGGCGTCCCGCCCGGCGGTCGGCGCCATGGCGGTGGGCACCGCGCGTGCCGCGTACGAGGTGGCGCTGGAGTACGCCCAGACGCGTGAGCAGTTCGGCCGCCCGATCATCGACAACCAGGGCGTCGCCTTCCAGCTCGCCGACATGCGCACGTCGATCGACGCGGCGCGGCTGCTGGTGTGGCGGGCCTCCTGGATGGCGATCAACGGCAAGCAGTTCACAGCGGCCGAGGGGTCGATGTCCAAGCTCTTCGCGAGCGAGACGGCGAAGAAGGTCACCGCCCAGGCGGTGCAGATCCTGGGCGGCAACGGCTACACGCGGGAGTACCCGGTGGAGCGGATGCACCGGGACTCCGCGATCTACACGATCTTCGAGGGGACGAGTGAGATTCAGCGGTTGGTGATTGCGCGGACGCTCGCCGGGATGCCGATTCGTTGAGCGCCGTTGTGGGTTCTGTGTGATGCGGGGTGCGGGTCCGTTGTGGCTGGTCGCGCAGTTCCCCGCGCCCCTGAGGTCGGGACGCTCACCGGTGCTTCAAAGGTGTGAGCTGTTCGATGTCGTAGCGCTTCCTCAGCGCCTCGATCGCCTCATGGTCCGGCGGGCCCCCGTTCCCGAGGATCTCCAGTAGTTCCTCGAAGTAGCGCTCGTGGTCAGGGGGCGGGCTGGCCTGGAAGAACATCTTGGCCGGCTCGCCCGTCGGGTTCGCGAACGCGTGGGGGCACCCGGGCGGTACGACGATGACCGTGCCGGGCGTGGCCCGGACCACCCGGTTGCCGGAACTGGATTCCCACTTCTGCCAGTTGTCCGGCGTACGGACGCGCGGCTCGAAGGCGAGCACGTCCAGCTCGCCCTCCAGCACGTAGAACAGCTCCTCGCTGCGAGTGTGCACGTGGGCGCCGACGTCGAAGCCCGGCGGCACGATCACCTCGAAGGTCGAGGCCATGCGCGAGTGCGAACCGGTCACCTTGAAGGTGACGTGCTGGGCCGGCGCCTGGACGACCCGCCCGTGCCCCGGCGGCACCAGCAGCCCCTCGGTCGCCGCCGCGAGCGCGCTCACCAGGTCACCGGCAGGGCCTCGGGCCCGCGGATCAACGCCCCCTTCTTGAAGGGCACGTCCTCGGGCGGCACCGCGAGCTTCATGCCGGGCACGCGGTCCAGAAGGGTGTCGACCAGCAGCTCCGACTCCAGGCGGGCCAGCATGCCGCCGGGGCAGTAGTGTGGGCCGAAGCCGAAGGACACGTGCGGGTTGGGGTTGCGGGAGAAGTCGATCGCGTCCGGGTCCGGGAAAACCTCCGGGTCCCGGTTGGCCGCAAGGTACGACACGTAGACCGCGTCGCCCGCCCGGATCCGCACCCCTCGCAGCTCCACGTCCTCCAGAGCGATCCGGGACAGCCCGACCGCGTTGCGATGGGGAATCCAGCGCAGCAGCTCGTCGATGGCCCGCGGACGGATCTCCGGCTCGGAACGCAGGCGTTCGGCCAGTTCCCGGCGGGTCAGCAGCAGGTAGAACATCTGCCCGCTGTTGTTGGTGACCGCCTCGCCGCCGATCTGGAGCAGGACCGCCAGTCCGACCGCCTCCGCCGTCGTGACCTCGTCCCGGGCGACGGCGGCACCGAGGAGCGAGGTGACGTCCTCGCCGGTGCCGTCGGACCGCGCACCGATGAGGTCGGCGAAGTAGTCGTTCATCTCCTGCTTGGCCCGCTCGCTGACCTCCGCGCCGTGCGACGAGGACAGGATCAGCTGGGTCCAGGTGTGCATGCTGTGCCGGTCGGCGGCCGGGACACCCATCAGCTCGCAGATCACCGCGATGGGGAAGGGGCTGAGGACCGCCTCGGTCAGGTCGGCCGGCGGGCCGGCCTTCAGCATGGCGTCGACGAGTTCGTCGAGCATGGAACGGGACCGGGAGCGCACCCGCTCGACGCCCCGCGCGGTGAACGCGGCGGCGACCGAGCGGCGCAGCCGGGTGTGATCCGGCGGGTCCAGGAACCCGACCGCGCCACGCGCCGGGATGAAGTGCGGGGCGAGCCGGGTGACCTGCCGGTCCATCACCGCCTCGCGGCCGAACCGGGGATCGTTGGTGACCAGGCGGACGTCGTCGTGCCGGGTCACCAGCCACGCCCAGCCCTCGCCGTTGGGCAGCGAGATCCGGGTGACGGGCCCCTCGCGCATCAGCTCGGTCAGGACGGGGTCGAAGTCGGTGCCCGGCAGGTCGACGGCCGGCCAGTCCCGGACCGGCGGTGCGGTCCGGTCGATCGCTTCTTCAGTCACGCTTGCCTCACGCCTTGCAACTCGTCGGAGGTCCGCTCGTCGGAGGTCTGCCAGCGACCCAGGGACATCTCCGCGGTGATGCCCGGACCGAAACCGGCCAGCAGCCCGCGCGCCCGGTCGTGGACGCCGCCTTCGTCGAAGAGCCTGCGCAGCGCGTCCAGGACGACGGCGCTGGCGATGTTCCCGTACTCGGTGAGTGTGGCCCGGCTGAACCGGAACGCGTGCGGATCGACCTTGAGGAACTTGCTGAGGTCGTCCAGGATCCGCGGCCCGCCCGCATGCACCACGTAGAAGTCCAGGTCGGAGGCGTCCCACCCGTGGGTACCCGCGAGATCCGTCAGGGCCGGCGCGAGCGGCTCCATGGTGGCCGGCACCCGCTTGTCCAGCAGGAAGTGGAAGCCCGTCGCCTTCACGTCGTACATGATCCACTCCTCGGTCTTGGGGATCAGGTACGAACCGTTGCGCTCCAGCCGGACACCGGTGCCGCCCCGGCCGCGGACCACCGCGGCGGCGATGCCGTCGCCGAAGAGGCCGTTGGAGAGCAGGGAGCCCACGCCGATGTCGGTGGGCTGGTAGCACAGCGAGCAGAACTCGCAGGCCACGATCAGCGCGTTGGCCTCGGGATAAGCGGTGCAGAAGTCGTGCGCCCGGTTGATGGCCGCACCGCCGGCCGCGCAGCCGAGCTGGGCGATGGGTATCTGCCGCGTGGTGCTCTCGAAACCCATCTCGTTGATCAGCCACGCCGTCAGCGACGGCATCATGAAGCCCGTGCACGACACGTAGATGATCACGTCGATGTCGGTGGTGAGCAGTTCCGCGTCGTCCAGGGCCCGCTGGACCACCGCCGGGACCCGGGCCTTCGCCTCCCGCTCGTAGAGCCGGTTGCGGTCCTCGAAGCCGGGGTGCTTCAGGGTCTCCTCGATGGGCTGCACGATGTGCCGGGTGCGGACCCCGGTGTTCTCTATCAACCGGAGGGCCAGCGGCAGTTGGGGGTGGTCGGCGTGGCGCTCGCGCGCCAGCTGCAGCGTCTCCTCCATCGTGATCACGTGCTCCGGAACGGACACCGAGGGTCTGCACAAAGTCGCCATGTACCGTGCCTGCTTTCGCCTCGCGGAAGGCTCGCGCCCCCCGGCCGGGAAGTGCCGCACCCTTTTCGGGGCGCACACCCACGATCACTCACGGGGGCGGCGATCTCTCGCCGGGCTACTCCGTCTCGGGGAACGGGCGGGGACGTGCAGGGGTGGGCGGGGACGAGCAGGGACGGGCGGGCGTGGCGTCAGGTGGACTGGCCGCTGCTGTGGGCGATGCAGGCCACGTCGATCCGGTCGGCCAGCTTGGCGAGCTCGATGGTCAGGGCCGCGACCGTGTCCTCGTCCAGACTCTCCTCGCCGGCCTCCACCAGGTGCAGCCAGCGCCCGCCGACCGTGCGCAGCAGCTTGCTCACGTCGGACGCGGCGACCTGGAGCGTGCCGCGGTCGTCGACGATCAGAGGCAGGGTCACTTCGCGGTTCACAAGGGGGATCGTAGTCGCGGAAGGCTCACGCCCCGTGCCACACGGTGGTGATGTTGCAGAACTCCCGGATTCCGTGCCCGGACAGCTCACGCCCGTAGCCCGACCGCTTGACCCCGCCGAACGGGAACGCCGGATGGGACGCCGTCATCCCGTTGACGTACACGCCGCCCGCCTCCAGGTCCCGTACGAAGCGGTCGACGTCGGCGTCGTCGCGGGTCCACACGTTGGAACTGAGTCCGAAGTCCGTGTCGTTGGCGATCAGCACCGCCTCGTCCAGGTCGGCCGCGCGGTACAGCGTGGCGACCGGGCCGAAGGCCTCCTCGCGGTGGATGCGCATCTCGCGGGTGACGCCGGCCAGCACGGTCGGCGGGTAGTACCAGCCGGGCCCGTCCGGGCGTTCGCCTCCGCACAGCACCTCGGCGCCGCCGCGCACCGCGTCGTCGACCAGCTCGACGAGGTCTTCGACCCCCTGCTCGCTGGAGAGCGGGCCCACCTCGGTCTCCTCGTCCATGGGGTCGCCCACCTTCAGCGCCTTCATGCCCTCGGTGAAGCGGGCGACGAAGGCGTCGTACACGTCGGTGTGCACGATGAACCGCTTGGCGGCGATGCAGGACTGACCGGCGTTCTGGGTGCGCGCGGTCACAGCGACTTCGGCGGCCCGGTCGACATCGGCGGACGGCATCACGACGAACGGGTCGCTGCCGCCCAGCTCCAGCACCGTCTTCTTGATCATCTCCCCGGCGGTGGAGGCGACCGCGCGGCCGGCCGGCTCGCTGCCGGTCAGGGTCGCGGCCCGCACGCGCTCGTCGCGCAGGACGTCGTCCACGGCCGCCGAACCGATCAGCAGGGTCTGGAAGCAGCCCTCGGGGAAGCCCGCGCGGTGGAACAGGTCCTCCAGGTACAGGGCCGTCCGCGGCACGTTCGAGGCGTGCTTGAGCAGGCCGACGTTGCCCGCCATCAGGGCCGGGGCGGCGAACCGGACCACCTGCCAGAGCGGGAAGTTCCACGGCATCACCGCGAGCACCGGGCCGAGCGGACGGTAGCGGACCAGGGCCCGGGAGGCGCCGGAGTCCTTGACGTCGGACGCGGCGGGCTCCTCGTCGGCCAGCAGCTCCGCCGCGTGGTCGGCGTACCAGCGCATCGCCTTGGCGCACTTGGCGGCCTCCGCGCGGGCCTGCTTGACCGGCTTGCCCATCTCGGTGGTGATCACCTTGCCGATCTCGTCCCGGTCCGCCTCCAGCAGGTCGGCGGCGCGGTGCAGCAGCCGCGCCCGCTCGTCGAAGCCCGTCGTCCGGTACGTGCGGAAGGTGGCCTCCGCGAGCTGGAGCCGGCGCTCGATCTCCTCCTCGCCCATGGCCTCGTACGTCCTGAGCGTCTCGCCGTTCGCCGGGTTCACCGTCGCGATGGGCATGGCCGACCTCCTGGGGTGCGCGTTCGTGCCTCGACCTTGGCGCGCGGCGGGGCAGGCCGCAACGCGGACGGGGTCCGTCGCCGCCGGTCGACTCTCTCCTCAGTGCGAGTGCTCAGCCAGCCGGTCGAGAAACGCGGCCTGCGCCCTGACGATCACCTCGCGCGCCCGGGCGAGCGGGAACCACGCCACCCGGTCCAGCTCCGGGAACTCCGCGATCCGGCCCGACCGCGGCGGCCACTCCATGCGGAAGGTGCCGGGGACGACCGTCGCCGGGTCGAGGTCGGCCTCGACGGCCCACGCCGTGACGACCTTCCCGCCTGCCTGCCGCACCTCGCCGAGCGGAACGGCTCCGCCCTCCGGCGGCGGCAGCCCCAGTTCCTCCTCGAACTCGCGCCGGGCCGCGTCCCAGGCCTGCTCGGCAGGGTCGTACTCGCCCTTCGGGATCGTCCACGCCCCGGCGTGCCGGCGGGTGTAGAAGGGGCCGCCCATGTGACCGAGCAGCACTTCGGTGCCGTCGGCGCCGGGCCGGTGCAGCAGCAGGCCCGCGCTGCGCCTCACGGGGCCACCCCGGGGTGGGCGGCGAGCAGGGCGTCCACCGTGTCCGCGTCCTCGGGGCGCTTGTCCTCGCGGTAGCGGACCACGCGGGCGAAGCGGAGGGTGACGCCGGCCGGGTAGCGGGTGGAGCGCTGGAGGCCGTCGTAGGCGATCTCGACGACGAGTTCGGGGCGTACGGTCACGCCCCAGGGGTGTTCCTGGACGGCCAGCTCCTGGAGCCGTCCGGTCTGCCAGGCCAGCAGCGCGTCGGTCATGCCCTTGAAGGTCTTGCCGAGCATGGCGTAGGCGCCGTCGGCGGTGCGGGCGCCCAGGTGCAGGTTGGAGAGCTTGCCGGTGCGGCGGCCGTGGCCCCACTCGGCGGCCAGGACGACCAGGTCGAGCGTGTGGACGGGCTTCACCTTGAGCCAGGACGCGCCGCGCCGGCCCGCGCTGTAGGCGGCGTCGAGCCCTTTGACCACGACGCCCTCGTGGCCGCGCTCCAGTGTCTCGGCGAGGAACTCCTCGGCGGCCGGCGCTCCCTGCGGCCCGTCCACGACAGTGCGCCGCACGCGCGTCGGCTCGGGCACCAGCCGGGCCAGCTCCGCGTGCCGCTCGGTCAGCGGCAGGTCGAGCAGGTCGCGGCCGTCGACCAGGAGCGCGTCGAAGAACACGACGGAGACGGGCACCGCCCGCGCCGCCGTGGCGACGTCCGTGCGGGAACCGACCCGTCCGGCGGTCTCCTGGAAGGACCTGGGGCGTCCGTCCGCGTCGAAGGAGATCACCTCGCCGTCGAGGATGAACCGCTCGCCGGGCAGTTCGAGGGCCGCCTCGGTCACCTCGGGGAGCCGTTCGGTGATGTCGTCGAGGGTGCGGGTGTACAGCCGCACCGAGCCGCCCTCGCGGTGCACCTGGACGCGGATGCCGTCCAGCTTCTCCTCGACCGCGCAGGCGCCCAGCCTGCCGACCGCCTCGGCGACCGAGGAGGCGCTGTGCGCCAGCATCGGCAGCACCGGGCGGCCCACGGTGAGGGAGAACCGGTCCAGGGCGCCGGGGCCGTCGGCGAGCAGGACCTCGGCGACCGTCTGCAGCGAACCCGCGAGCATCACGGCCCGCCGTACGTCCGCGGGGGGCGTGCCGGTCGCCGCCGCCAGGCCCTCGACGGCCGCCGCGTCCAGGGCGCCCTGCCGGACCTCGCCGGTGAGCAGGCCGATCAGGAAGCGCTGCTCCTCCTCGGTGGCGGCGCCCATCAGCTCGCCGACCTGCCGCGACCGCTCGGCCTGCGAACCGGCGCCGGACACCGCGCCGAGCAGGGTGAGCCGGGCGTCCACGTCGCGCACCGTCAGGGACGGTTCGGCGGCCGGGGCGACCGGGCGGCTCAGCACCTTCCAGCCGACGCCGATCCGGCCCTGGGGGAGCCGGCCCGCGAGATAGGGGATGACCACGGGCACGTCCGCCGCCTCGGCCTCCCGGAACAGCTCCGCGAGCAGGGCGGTCTTCCGGGAGCGCGCCGAGGTGGCGGCGACCTCCCGGGACACTCGGGCCAGGCGGGCGAGCAGCATGCAGCCATGGTGCACCGGGGAGGCCGGGTCCACACCCGAGAACGGGCTTCGGGTCCTGCGGGCCCCGAGGTCCTGTCCGGCGGATCATGCCGCAGACGCGGGGTCCGCCACGCCCATCTGCGCCGATCAGTCGCCGCGCCTTTCCCGCGACCTGATCCACCGGACAGAGCCGAGAACGCGCCTCGGGTCCCGCGGGCCACGCGGACCCCGAGGCGCGCGCCCCGGCTGCCTCACCCCGCGATCGCCGCGTCCAGGTCCGACATGATCAGGTCCCCGACGATCGCCGACGCCGCGCGGTAGCCGCCGCTCGCCGCGTGGACGACCTGCTCGGCGAAGCCCATCGCGTTGCCGGCGGTCCATACGCCGGGCACCGAGGTCCGCCCCGTCGGGTCCACCACGGGGTACGCCCCGAACGGGGTTTCCTGCAGCTCGGCGCCGAGCCGCTCGATCAGGCCGGTCTGCGGCACGGCCTTCGGGGCGACGAAGACCACCGAGCGGTCGTGCACCGTGCCGTCCGCCAGCCGTACGCCGGTGAGCCGGTCGTCCTCGGTCCGCAGGCCGGCGACCTCGCCGGGGACCACCTTGACCCCGGCGGCGGCGAGCCGGCGCAGGTCGTCGTCGGACAGGTCCGCCTCGGCGACCGTGTGCAGGAAGAGCGTCACGTCGTCGGACCAGCCGGACACCATCAGCGCCTGGTGCACGCTCATCGGGCTCGTGGCCAGCACACCGAAGCGCTCGTCGCGCACCTCCCAGCCGTGGCAGAACGGGCAGTGCAGCACGTCCCGGCCGAACCGCTCGGCGACGCCGGGCACCTCGGGCAGTTCGTCCCTGAGTCCGGTGGTGACGATCAGCCGGCGCGCCCGTACGGTCCGCCCGCCGGCCAGCGACACCGCGAAGCCGTCGCCCCGCGTCACGTCCACCGCCCGGTCGCGGACGAGCTCCACGCCGTAGCGGGCGATCTCCTCCCTGCCGAGCTCCAGGAACTCCGCCGGCGCCATCCCGTCCCGGGTCAGGAAGCCCTGCATGTGGGCCGAGGGCGCGTTGCGCGGCTCACCGGCGTCGACGACCAGGGTGCGCAGTCGCGAGCGGCCCAGGACGAGGGCGGCGGACAGTCCGGCCGCGCCACCGCCCACGACGGCGACGTCGTACCGGTCGTTGTTGTTCGGGCTGTCGTTCAGGTCCTTGTTGCGGGTCACGGTGACCACCTCCACGGACAAGGTCGCTCGACAGCGCGGTATTGACAAATGAACTTGCCGGTTCTGCAATAAACACATGACTGCAGACGACGTTCTCGCCGGTGTCGGCCCCAGGCTCCGGCAGGTGCGCAAGGAGCGGGAGGTGACCCTGGCGGCGCTGTCCGAGACGACCGGCATCTCGGTGAGCACCCTGTCGCGGCTGGAGTCGGGGCTGCGCAAGCCGAGCCTCGAACTGCTGCTGCCCATCGCCCAGGCCCACCAGGTGCCGCTGGACGAACTGGTCGGTGCCCCGCCGGTCGGCGACCCGAGGGTGCGCGCCAAGCCGATCGTCCGGCACGGCCGCACCCACTGGCCGCTGACCCGCCAGCCGGGCGGACTCCAGGCGTTCAAGGTGCTGGAGCCCCGGCGCAAGGAGGAGCCGGACCCGCGCACCCACGAGGGGTACGAGTGGCTGTACGTCCTCTCCGGCCGGCTGCGGCTGGTGCTGGGCGACCACGACGTGGTGCTGTCGGCGGGGGAGGCCGCCGAGTTCGACACCCGGGTCCCGCACTGGTTCGGGTCGACGGGGGAGGGGCCGGTCGAGTTCCTGAGCCTGTTCGGCCCGCAGGGGGAGCGGATGCACGTACGGGCGCGCCCGGCGCGGGAGTGAGGGCGGGGGCGTGGCGCACGGCTGCCTTCGACCTGTTCCCTGATCGGCAAGCGACCGCTTAGTATGCGGGGGACCGGTCGGACGACGCAGTCGGTGGAGGCCCCGCATGCAGGCATGGCAGGTGCACGAGAACGGCGAGCCGGGCGAGGTGATGCGCCTCGCGGACGTGGCGCCGCCGAGCCCCGGCGAGGGCCAGGTCCTGCTGAGGGTCCGCGCCGCCAACATCAACTTCCCGGACGCGCTGATGTGCCGGGGCCAGTACCAGGTCAAGCCGCCGCTGCCCTTCACGCCGGGCGTGGAGATCTGCGGGGAGACCGAGGACGGACGCCGCGTCCTCGCCAACCCCGCGCTGCCGCACGGCGGTTTCGCCGAGTACGCCCTCGCCGACGCCCGGGCCCTGCTGCCCGCGCCGGACGCCCTGGACGACGCCGAGGCCGCCGCCCTGCACATCGGCTACCAGACCGGCTGGTTCGGCCTGCACCGCCGGGCCCGGCTGGAGGCCGGCGAGACGCTGCTGGTCCACGCCGCCGCCGGAGGGGTCGGCAGCGCGGCCGTGCAGCTCGGCAAGGCCGCCGGCGCCACCGTCATCGGTGTCGTCGGCGGCCCCGAGAAGGCGGCCGTCGCCCGCGAACTGGGCTGCGACGCGGTCGTCGACCGGCACGCCGAGGACGTCGTCGCGGCCGTCAAGGAGGCCACCGGCGGCCGGGGCGCCGACGTGATCTACGACCCGGTGGGCGGGCAGGCCTACGCCCAGTCCGCCAAGACCGTCGCCTTCGAGGGCCGGATCGTCGTCGTCGGCTTCGCGAGCGGCACGATCCCCAGCCCCGCGCTGAACCACGCCCTGGTGAAGAACTACGCGATCCTCGGCCTGCACTGGGGCCTGTACAACACCAAGAACCCGGAGCTGGTCCGGCACTGCCACGAACAGCTCACCGAACTCGCCGCGCGGGGCGCGATCAAGCCGCTGGTCAGCGAGCGGGTGCCGCTCGCCGACGCGGCGGACGCCGTGCAGCGCGTCGCCGACGGCAGGACGACCGGCCGCGTGGCCGTCGTACCGGAGCAGCAGGAGAAGGGAGCCGCCGCATGACCGACGCAGCGGAACTGCGCCGCCGTACCCAGGAGTTGCTGGCCGCCCACCCGCCGACGAGCACCGAGCGCCTGGACTTCCTGCGGGCCCGCTTCGACGCCGGACTCGCCTGGGTGCACTACCCGGAGGGCCTCGGCGGACTCGGCGCCCCCCGCTCCCTCCAGGCCGTCGTCGACGCCGAACTGGCGGCCGCCGGCGCACCCGACAACGACCCCCGGCGCATCGGCATCGGCCTCGGCATGGCCGCCCCGACCATCCTCCAGTACGGCACCGACGAGCAGAAGCGCCGCCTGCTGCGCCCGCTGTGGACCGGCGAGGAGGTCTGGTGCCAGCTGTTCAGCGAGCCGGGCGCCGGGTCCGACCTCGCGGCGCTCGGCACACGGGCCGTGCCCGACGGCGAGGACTGGGTGATCAACGGCCAGAAGGTGTGGACCTCCAGCGCCCACCTCGCCCGCTGGGCCATCCTCATCGCCCGCACCGAGCCGGACCTGCCCAAGCACAAGGGCATCACCTACTTCCTGTGCGACATGACCGACCCCGGCGTCGAGGTCCGGCCGCTGCGCCAGATCACCGGCGAGGCCGAGTTCAACGAGGTCTTCCTCACCGACGTACGCATCCCCGACGCCATGCGCCTCGGGGAGCGGGGCGACGGCTGGCGGGTCGCGCAGACCACGCTCAACAACGAGCGCGTCGCCATCGGCGGTTCCGCGATCCCCCGCGAGGGCGGCATGATCGGCAAGGTCGCCGCCACCTGGCGCGAACGCCCCGGACTGCGCACCCACGACCTGCACCAGCGGCTGCTCGGCCTGTGGGTCGAGGCCGAGGTCGCCCGGCTCACCGGAGTGCGGCTGCGCCAGCAGCTGGCGGCGGGGCAGCCGGGGCCCGAGGGCGCCGGCATGAAGCTGAACTTCGCCCGGCTCAACCAGGAGATCAGCGGTCTGGAGGTCGAACTCCTCGGCGAGGAGGGCCTGCTGTACGACGACTGGACCATGCGCCGCCCCGAACTGGTGGACTTCACCGGCCGCGACGCGGGCTACCGCTACCTGCGCTCCAAGGGCAACAGCATCGAGGGCGGGACCAGCGAGGTCCTGCTGAACATCGTCGCCGAGCGTGTGCTGGGCCTGCCCGCCGAGCCGCGCACCGACAAGGACGTCGCATGGAAGGACCTCGCCCGATGAGCGCACAGCCGGATCTGCTCTACTCGGAGGAGGAAGAGGCGCTGCGCGCCGCCGTCCGGGACCTGCTCACCGACCACTGCGCCCCGGCGGACGTCGTCGCCCGCACCGAGTCGGACACCCCGCACGACCTGCCGCTGTGGAAGACGCTCGCCGGCTCGATGGGCCTCGCGGGCCTGCTGGTCCCCGAGGCGCTGGGCGGCCAGGGCGCCACCCACCGCGAAGCGGCCGTGGTGCTGGAGGAGCTGGGCCGGGCGGTCGCCCCGGTGCCGTACCTGACCAGCGCGGTCGTCGCCACCGAGGCCCTGCTGGCCTGCGGGGCCGACGACCTGCTCACCGGACTGGCCTCCGCCACGACCGTCGCCGCACTGGCCGTCGGACTGCACGTCGCCCCCGGCGGCGCCGTCCCGCACGTCCGGCTCGAAGGCGGCACCCTGCACGGCGAGTCGACCGGCATCGCGGACGCGGCCGTCGCCGACGTGCTGCTGGTGCCCGCCGACGACGGGGGCCTGTACGCGGTCCGCACCGCCGACGCGGGGGTGACCGTCACCCCGCAGGTCTCCCTGGACCTCACCCGGCCCCTGGCCGCCGTGTCCCTCGACGGGGCGGCCGGGCAGCGGCTGGGCGAGGCCGGACCGGCCGTGCGCCGCGCCCTGCGGGCCGGTGCCGGCCTGCTCGCCTCGGAGCAACTGGGCCTCGCCGACTGGCTGCTGACCGAGACGGTCCGCTACCTCAAGGAACGCAGGCAGTTCAACCGTCAGGTCGGCGGGTTCCAGGCCCTCAAGCACCGGCTCGCCCGGCTGTGGCTGGAGGTCGCGGGCCTGCGCGCCGCCGCCCGCAACGCCGCCGACGCCCTGGCGACCGGCACGGACACCGACGTGGCGGTCGCCGTGGCCCAGGCGTACGCGGCCCGGGTCGCCGTCCACACCGCCGAGGAGGCGCTGCAACTGCACGGCGGCCTCGGCATGACGTGGGAACACCCGGTCCACCTCCACCTGAAGCGGGCCAAGGCCGACTCGATCGCGTACGGCACGGCGGGCACCCACCGGGAGGTCCTGGCCGAGTCGGTCGACCTGCGAGCCCCCTGACATCACACCGTTCCCCTCCGGTCCTGCCCGTCCCGCCAGGGGCGGGCATTTCCGTGTCCGCCCCCGGCGGACCCGGTGAACGACCGGCGGCGGTCCGGCCAACTCCCCGCACGGCTCTGCTCCTCACCGGCATCGGGACCCCATACTCACAGGCGTCCCGTACGGCATCTCCAGGGAGGCAGAGCATGGCCCTCACCACCCGACGCAGAGCCCTCACCACCCTCGGCGCCGCCCTCGCGGGCGCGGTCGCCCTGCCCGCCGGCACCGCGTCGGCGAGCGGGAACAGGCACGGACCGCGCCCGTTGTGGCGCGCCCACGCCCACAACGACTACGAGCACCCCCGGCCCCTCCTCGACGCCCTCGACCACCGCTTCGGCAGCGTCGAAGCCGACATCCACCTGGTCGGCGACCAACTCCTCGTCGCCCACGACCCCGAGGACCTCGACCCGTCCCGCACCCTGGAGTCCCTCTACCTCGACCCGCTCGCCGCCCGCGTCCGCGCGAACCACGGCCGGGTCTACCGACGAGACCGCCGCGCCCTGCAACTGCTGATCGACATCAAGACCGAGGGGGTGTCCACCTACCTCGAACTCGACCGCCACCTGCGCCGCTACCGGCGCCTGTTCACGACCTACGCCCACGGAAGGGTGTTCCCCGGCGCCGTCACCGCCGTGATCTCCGGCGACCGGGCGGCCCGCGCCCCCATGGCGGCCCAGCGCACCCGCCGTGCGTTCTACGACGGCCGGCTCACCGACCTCGGCACCTCCGCACCGGCCTCCTTCGCACCGCTGATCAGCGACAACTGGACGCGCCACTTCACCTGGCGGGGCGTCGGCGCCTTCCCGGCGGCCGAGCGGCGCAAGCTGCGGGACATCGTCGGCGCGGCACACGCGCGCGGGCAGCGGGTGCGGTTCTGGGCCACGCCCGACCTGGCGGGCCCCGCGCGGGACGCCGTATGGGGCGAACTCCTCGCCGCCGGCGTCGACCACCTCAACACCGACGACCTCGCCGGTCTGGAAGCGTTCCTCGACGCCCACCGCTACGCGTAGGCCCCTCTGACACCACTCGTTCGGAGGACAGGTCAGCCGCCCGGACGAACCCTCCGCTACGCCACACTTGCGGCCGAACGCCGCGAAGTGGACGTGGCGGAGGAGGTTGACGATGGCCGTTTCCATCTCTGTGGTGCTGTTGCTGTCCGTCCTGGCGGTGATCTTCCTGCGCAACGGCGGGCTGAAGGTCTCGCACGCCCTGGTGTGCCTGCTGCTCGGCTTCTACCTGGCCGGCACCAGCATCGCCCCGACCATCAGCAGCGGGCTGACCGCGACCGCCGACATCGTGGGCAGCCTCAGACCGTGACGGACGGGCCGGTGCGGCGGACCGGGGACGGTTACGCGCCGACGAGGCGCGACCGGATGAGGAAACGCACTCCCTCGGGCGCCTCCAGCGAGAAGCCGCTGCCCCGGCCCGCGACGACGTCCACGATCAGCCTGGTGTGGCTCCACAATGTGACTTACTGATGGTTACCCATGGGAGGCTGGCCGTCGGGGTGAATCTCGTCCAGTAGGCCCAGGACGTCGTCGAGGCGGCTGCGGAGCCGTTCGACCATCAGGATGAGGCCGTCGGCGGGCAGCTGGGCGAGGTCTTCAGCGCGGGCGGAGTCCAGCTCTCGTCGAGCGAAGTCGATGCGGGTTCGCTGGAGGTCGGTGAGGGTCCCCGCGGGGAGGGACTGCTCATCGGTCATGTGGTGCCACCTGCTGATCTGCCGTGCTGGGGGTGCGGGGGAACGGGGTCATCGTGGGTTGGACTATTGCGTAGTGCAACGAATTGAAGCGTACGTCACTCGAACGAGTGTTTTAATTCGTTCGCGACCTCGGCGGCTCTGACGCCCGCCCGACCCCGCTGGTCGGCCTCTGCTCCAGAAATGCCCACTTTAACGTGCTGACTTAGGATGATCTTCGTCAGACGGTTTGTCGAGTGCACGCACCCGACGACGACACCTGGCTCCATGAGCACAGCCGTGTCCTCGGCGAGCGCATTCGCCTCGAACGCAAGGCCCGGCGCATCACCCAGGAGCAGCTGCACCTCCGCGCCGGCCTCAGCCGGAACGTCCTCCAGAAGATCGAATCCGGCCGTCAGAATCCGACGTTCTTCACGCTTCTGCGGATCGCCCGCGTCCTCGACGTGCCCCTCGCCGACCTCGTCCGTTGACGGGCGGCTGCCCTGGTGTTGCTTCGGCACGGGCAGCCGCCCTCTTCTGGATGGAAGGCCGACACCTCGGAGAGGAGCCCTCCCCTGGCTGGCTGCCAGGAGCCTGAAGGTGAGCGGCCCGCCCCCGACGGGGAGGCGGAGGCAGGCCGCTCGGGAGTCGCCGGCGCGATCGGCGGAGTGCACGCCAGCGACGTTCTGGTGTGGGCGGCCGCCCCACCCGGCACGACGGCCGCCCGCCCGCTGGCGCTTCACGGTCGCCGAACCACACCAGCGGGAGTTTCACATGAGCCGGGCGACGTGCGCGGGCATGAACAGGTCGCGGGCCCGGTGTTCGGCCCAGAGACGAATCGACGTACTGTCCTGCTCCAGGGCGTAGGACGGGCACGATTGACACCCCTTGGCATGCGCAGCTGGCACCTCGCCCGGGTGGTCACTGGCGATGTGCCGGGATAAGGCCTCCCGCTCGTACCAGCAGCCAGCAGGAGCGTCCGCCTGACGGATGAGGCTCAGCCGCAGCTCCCTGCACTGTAGGCACTCCTGCATGAACGGCGGCGGGAGCGGCCAGATAGAGGCGTGGTTGGTGGTCATTCGCTCGCCCTGCGCCCTGTGAGCCGGGAGCGCCACTCTGTGGGGCCGCCGCCGTAGGGCGTCCAGTGGCCGCCCTTGCCGTCGTCGTCGGAGTGGTACGGCTCGCGGCAGCAGTGCAGTTGCCTCTTGCCGAACTTGATCCAGCAGTAGCCCATCTCGTGGCCCGGGAGGCGCGGGCGGTCCGGGTCTTCAGGCATGGTGGCGTCCTTCCGTGGTCGATGCGGGCTGGCGACGGTGGCCGGAGCAGCCGGTGCCAGGGCGGCACTGGTAGACGTCGACATCCATGCGGACGGAGCCGATCCGTCCGACGGCCCGGCCGGCGGGGATGCCGCCCTTGGCGAGGGACGCTCCGCAGCGGACGCAGGCCCACCCGGAGTACACGGCGCGGCTCAGGCGGGCAGCGTCGGGGAGCCCGGTGCTCACTGGTCGCCGATCGGGGTCAGGCCATGCCGCTCGACGCACGGCTGGCAAGCGAGGCGGTGCCCGGCAGCTCCGGAACCCTGCTCCTCGATGTAGATAACGCGGACGGTCTCGGCGAACTCCTGGTGCCAGGCGCACCAGCCGAAGCCTCGACGGTCGGTGTTCATGCCGCGGTCTCCTTCGCGAGCGCGGCGGCCAGGCGCAGGGCGACGTCGGCGCGGACCCGGCCGAGGTCGACCAGGGCCAGGCTCGGAGAGCCCACGTCGACAGCGAGGGACGGCAGGACGATGTCGGCGCCGTCGAGTGCTGTTCGGAGGGCTTCGACGGCCGTGAAGGGATCGACCTCGGGAGTCGTCTGCGTGTTGGCCATGCGGGGACCGTACGGAGCTCGCGCAGGGCTCTGCCATGCAGTGTTCTCGAATGTTCTCGACGTCTGGCCGGATGTTCTCTCGTGTTCTCACGAAGTGGCGAGGACTCTGTAGAACGCGGCCTCCAGCGTGGTCATGCTGAGGTGACAGCGATCTACGGGAGGGACGGACCCATGGCGCGACGCCTGCGCTTCACCGGCACCGACAGCAAGAACGGCGGCTGCCCGGCCCTGCACGAGGACACCCGCAGCGGTGAGATCATCGTCCAGGGGCGGCCGGTCACCGACTCTGAAGACTTGGACAGGCTCCAGCACTTCGGGCCCGACGACGCTGCGGTGGCCGTGCCCCGCAAGCTGCTCGTACACCACGGCCCCAAGGAGCTGGACCGCGTGCCCGACATCATCAGCCTCGACGAGTTCGGGCAGCTCTTCGAGACGTTCGAGCACACCGCCTGGCGGCTGGAGACCCGCCGCGGCTACGCCTCCGACCGCGAGGACCCCACCTACCTCGAGTTCGTCGAGACCGGCAGCATCGCCCTCGACTACGACGACGACTGGTCCCAGAACATCCGCGCCCAGGTCGCCGCCGGGAAGACCATCGGTCGGGTCCGCATTCTCGACGAGCCGCCCACCGAGGGCCAGCTGTTCCTCCTCGCCGACTCGCCCCGCAACACCGCGGCCGGAGAGGACATCCGCTGCCTGCCCCGCAGTGAAGCGGAAGCCCGGCTCCTCGGCGACGACGACTTCTGGGTCTTCGACAGCCGTCTCGTGGCCCGGCTCCGCTTCGACGAGGCGGACGTCTTCCACGACGTCGAGGTCATCACCGACCCGGTCGAGGTGCTCCGCTACTGCCAGCTGCGGGACGCTGCAATGCACGGCGCAGTCCCCTGCGCTGAGTTCGCCGAGGGACTGAAGGGCTGACCCAGCGCCGGTGAGCACGGACTACCAGCAAGCGAGAGAGGCCCTCGGCGCGCGCCTGCGCGAGCTACGTCTCTCCGCTGCCGGTGGCCGTCTCACCGGCCCTCTGCTCGCCGGGCGACTCGGCTGGCCCCACTCGAAGGTGTACAAGCTGGAGGGCGGCCGGCAGACCGCCACCGGCGACGACCTTCGCGCCTGGGCCGATGCGGTCGGGCACCCGGACGCCACCGACGAACTCCTCGCCCGCCTCCGCGGCTTCGAGTCCCACATCCGGTCCTGGCGCCGCCAGCTCGCCGCCGGCCACCGGCCCGTCCAGGACACCTGGAACGTCGCCGTCGACAAGGCCCGCACCATCCACGCCTGGGAAGAGAGTGTCGTCCCCGGCATGCTCCAGACCGCGGACTACGCGCGGCACATCTTCCTCCGCTACGCCGACCTGTACGGCACCAAGCGGGACACCGAGGCCGCGGTCCGGTCGCGGATAGAGCGCCAGGCGTGGCTGTACCGGGGCGGCCGCCGGTTCCACGCCCTCGTGTGGGAGCCAGCGCTGCACGCCCTGGTCTGTCCGCCCGCGGTGCTTGTCGCGCAGCTCGATCGGCTGGCTGGGGTGATCGGCATGGACACCGTCGAGCTGGGCGTCATCCCACTCGGGGCGTCGCTGAAGGTGCCGGCCGCGAACGGGTTCTGGGTCCTCGACCGGCAGCTGGTCATCGCGGAGGACTGGCACGCCGAGCTGTGGCTGGACGATGCGGAGACGGTCGCTTCGTACGTGCGGGTGTGGGAGACGCTGCGGGAGTCGGCGGTGTACGGGGCGGACGCACAGAACGTCATCGGTCGGGCCCGGCGGTCGCTACATCCACGGGCATGACGAAACGGCCCCCACCGCCCCGCGAAGGGGCGATGGGGGCCAGGCTCACACTCCAGTTCGGTAGTAGTCCTCCACATCCTGCGGCGTCTGCGGAGGCTGGCCGCCCAGGTCCACCACCTGGTCCCGCAGGGCCAACGCCCACCGCGAGATCGACCACAGCACACCCCGAACCCGCTGCACCTCCAACTTCGTCTCCGCGAGATCCGACTTCAGCTCCGTCTTGATGGCCTCGAACGCGGCCCGGTCCTGCTCCCGCTGCGACGGCTCCGCCTGTGCCAACGCCGCCGCCCGCGTAGCCTCCGACGTTGCCGCAGCCGCTCGCGTCGTCGCCCGCGCAGCGAACAGGCCGGCCACCACCATGCCGACCGTGCCGAACGCGGCCACGAGTCCAGCCCATAGGGTCACGGCTCCCGCCCTTTCCGGGCGGAACGCGGCACGTGGGGGACCGAATGCTCGGGCACCGTGCTCGCCCACATGATGACCCCGACGTGCGAGGTGAGGTACCAGATCGCGACCCACAGGCCGCGGGAGTAGGTGCCGCTGACGACAGCGGCGGTGTAGGCGATGGCCCACACGGTGGGGGGAGCGAGCGCGGCGAGGAACCCGTAGCGGTCGCGGCCGACGCGGAGGAACGCTGACCCTGCGGTGACGATGCCGCAGATGATCCACAGCCAGGCCCAGTGCCGCAGGGAGCACCAGCGCGTGAGTAGCTCCAGGCCGTGGGGGCTCGGTGGGGAGAAGAGGAAGCTGAGGCCCCAGCAGGTCTTTCCGACGCCGAGCACCAGCAGGAAGGTGCCGCGGCGGCCCAGCGTCTTCCGGGTCTGCCGGACCGCCCGGCACGCCATCAGACCGCCGTCGGGCCGGTCGGGGCCGACGGTCGGGACGGGGTGACCTGCACCCGGGTCAGGAGTGTCAGCGTGGCGAGGACGACCGTGTTGATGGCGCCGACGGTCTCCTGCGACACCTCGAAGCCGAAGGCAGCGACCGCGCTGGCCCCTGCGGCGACAATCGCCGTGAACGCCTGCGGGGCGATAGGCCTCGTCATGGCGGCGGCGATACCGCCGAGGACCGCGGACACGACGGCGACGACCGCACCCGCCTGCTCGGCGGTCAGGCTGGTGACGCCGAGGGTGACGATGAGGCCGAGGACGGCGGACAGGGTGTTGAGAACGACGACCGGTTCTCTGCCGAAGATCTTCATCGGGGGCTCTCTTCTTAGACGGGCTGCGCCAGTTGGCGGCAGCCGATGACGGTCCCGGAGGCGTTGCGGACCTCGCGGTAGGGGACGAGCAGATCCGAACGGCGCGGAGCCAGCGCCAGCGCGACCGGCAGCGACACCACGTAGGAGACGCTGGCCCGTCGCCGGGGAAGGCCCTGCGCGTGCCCGTACTGAACGAGCTCCACCGGGATGCCCTCGCGGTACTCGGTGTGGAGGGCAATCACGCCGAGCCGGGCGGGTTTCTCCTCCGGCTCGATGACGTAGCGGAGGCCGGGCTCCAGGTCGTCGAGGCCGTCGGGCCGGTCAGGCGCGTAGATCCGGATGGGGTGCGGGGTGAGGTTGACGATCACTTCTTGGGCAGCCGGAGCTTCTGGCCGACGCTCAGCGCGTCCGCGTCTCGGAGGCTGTTGAGCTTGGCGATCTCGCCCCAGCGGCCGCCGTCGCCGAGGCGGTCGTGGGCGATGCCCCACAGGGTGTCGCCCTTCCGCACCGTGTACGTGGTCACCGTGCTGCCGGTCAGCTTCAGCTTCTGCCCGATGGCCAGCTTGCTCGGGTCCCGCAGGTTGTTCGCGTCGACCAGCGCCGCGACCGTCACGCCGTGCGCGCGGGCGATCGACCAGAGCGTGTCGCCCTTCCGCACCGTGTACGTGCCCGCCGAGGAGCCGCCGCCGGTAGACGGCTTCTTCCCCAGCCGCTTGCTGATCCGGGAACGCATCGACGACATGGTGAAGCCGCGCGGGTCGACCTTGCCGGGCTGCCACTCCAGGTGGCCGATCACCGATTCCTCGTTCCAGCCGTAGTGCCGGCAGATCGCGGCCGCCGCCTTCTCGATCGCGAGGAGCTGCGCCTCCGGCCAGGGGTCGTCGCCGTCGCCCATGTTCTCGCACTCGAATCCGTAGAAGTGGCGGTTGCCGTCGGTGTTCGCTTCGTTGTCGCCGGGCAGCGCGCGTTCGGCGATGACGGCGCGGAGGACGTCGTCGTCACCCGACCCGGCGTGGTTGGCGCGGCCGTAGCCGACGAGGTGGACCTTGCCGTCCTTGGTGATGACGCCGTGGCAGAGCGGGCCGGGCAAGCCGGAGTAGCCCCGGCGGCAGATGTCGACGGTCCGGGCGGAGCCGTGGGTGACGGTGTGGTGGATCATCACCCCGTGGACGGGACCCCAGGGGCCCTTGTGGTTGCGGTTGTGGTCGTCCCAGTCGCCGACCTCGACGACGACCAGGCCCTCGTCGCGGAGCGCGTCGAGGAACGAACCTGCGGACATGGGTGAGGCCATGGGTCCTCCAGAGATGAGGAAAGCCCCGGGCCAGGACGGCGCGGGGCGGACGGAGTGAATGGGGGTCAGCCCCGTTGGTACTGGCCACTGCCTCGGATGGAGTAGCCCGAAGCCCAAGACCACGGGGACGCGGCGTCGGCGATGCCGCCGCCGGCGACGGCGGTTCCGTCGACCCTGCCCGAGGAGATCTCGATGGAGACGTCACCGGTTGTGAAGCAGCGTCCGCGCCCGACCACGCGCATGTCGATCGTCGCGTTCAGCTCGAAGAACCCGATGCAGGAGGGGATTCCGGCCGCGGGGACGGGCAGGCTGAAGAGCCAGTTGTCGCTGCTTCCGCCTCCACCGAAGTTCGTACTGGCGCCAAAAATGATCTCCATCTGCCAGAACACGGTGTCGGCTGACTCGGCATACGAGCAGTCGATCGCGGCGTCTCCGAAGGACGGCAGGAAGTTGCCGCTGCTGGTGGTCCAGGTGGGCGTCCAGGCGCGCCATGTCGGCGAGATCGACGCAAGACGGTTGGCGGTCAAGACCATGCCCGGCTGCCAGGGCTCATAGGCCACAGGGTCCTCCTACAGGGCGAGTCGGGTGGGGTGGGCGAGGCGGACGTCCGTCCCAGCGGTGTGCGGCTTGGTGATGCCATTGACGGACCGGACGACATGCATCAGCTGCGTGGTCGCCCCGCCAGTTGCCGTGATGGCAGTGACGGTCGCCACCTCCCCACCGACCCGGACAGCGAAGGGGAAGTCGCGGGGTGAGCCGCCCCCGAGGCGCAGCGTCAGGTTGTGCGCCCACAGCACATCGGTGGGTGGCGGGAAGTCAGCCACGGTGGGGGCGATGTTCGCTGTGGCGGCTCCGGCCGGGGCGGTCGTGGTCATCTCGGACCACGACCAGGTGCCGGCTTCCACGTCGAGGCCGTTGGGGGCCGTGGTCATGTAGGTGCCGGCGGCGTCGAACCAGTTCACGTTGAGCCCGACGTTGCGCGTGGTGGCGCAGCGCAGCCATCCGGAGACGGTGTACTGCTGGCCGGGCACGACCGGGATGTGCTCGCTGCCCGCGTTGGGGAACTGGGACAGCCCGTCGGGGGTGAGCCGCAGCGCCCATCCGCCGGCGAATGGCTTCGAGGTCGGGGCGGGTACCCGTTCGATGACGGCCCCGGCTGCCGTCCACCCGGTGAGGTCGTCTGCGAAGAGCGGGTTGGCGTTCAGGACGGGGTTGGCGGAGATCCACGTCGGTCCAGCGGTCACGGTGACCGGCAGCACCGTCTCGGCGGCGTCCACGTCCACGGCGAGCTCGGTGCCGTCGGTGTCCACCCGGCCCAGCAGCCCATCACCGACGACTCCGACCTGCCAGGGCCCGGCCGGCACGCAGTTGAAGGTGATCTCCCACTTGCGGGGCAGGAGGGTCTCCTTCAGGCCCATGACCATCAGGTCGACGTCGCCCGGTGCCACCCAGTTCGGCATGTTCGTCAGGCGGATGATGTCGCCCTCGCGCATGGCCAGCACCGCGGGGATCAGCTCGGGGTGTCGGTGGAGGTTGACGGTGACGGCCGGGTAGCGGGGCTCGTCCCATGTGCCCAAGTGCAACTCCCACCAGGCCTTGGGCTCGGTCTGGGTATCGTCGTGCAGGGAGAGAGTGATGGCGTCGTCGTAGACACCGACGCCATCCGGAGGCTCCAGCACGGACAGCGGGCCTTCGGCGAGGATGACCCGGGTGGCGCTGCCGCCGTCGCGGGTCACCGTGACGTCGTTGCGGATGTTCGAGTCGTCGTCGACCGGATCCAGCGGTCCGGCGATCTGCCCCTGCGCGTAGTCCAGGACCAGTGCGGGCTCCTGCGAGTACAGCGTCGCCCGGGGCCGGTACAGGAGCCGCAGTGCCGTCTGGTCCTCGGTGAGGAGCCCGCTGTCCGCGTCGGCGGCCGTCCGGATGAGTCCCAGAACTGGTGCCATGTCCTGGTAGCCGACCTGCTCTGTGGTGGACGACGGCCCGGTCAGCGTGACAGGGAGGCCTTCCTCGGCGGACAGGCGCAGCATCCGGGCGCCGGCCGTCTCCCCGGTCCAGGCGGACATGGCGTTGTCGTAGGCGACGGTGTCGTACTCCGTCCATGCGGAGATGTGACCGATCGCCATGCCGTTGATGTCGGGGTGGAAGCCGCCGGGCGGTGAGCTGACGCCGGTCGGGCGGCCGATGACGCCGGGCAGGGTGTTCTCGTAGTGGATTGCGTCGCCGTTGATGTCCTGCCACACCAGGATGTAGCGGACGGTGTTGCCCTCCTGCTCGATGGAGAACCGGGCCTTAATCCACTTGCCGAAGATGACGCTCGCGGGCGTCAGGATGGTCCGGTCGACGAGTGTCTCGCCCTCGTAGCCGACCCCGAGGAGGCGAGTGTTGTCCGGGCCCATTTGCACGTACCAGTCGCGGACGGTGCCCGTGGACCGGATCAGCATGAACGTTCTGCGGGTCGTGGGCACTTGCGGCATGCGGTACATCCAGATCACCGACCACACCGGCACAGGCGCCCACGACAGGTTCCGGATCATGCCGGACATGTGGGAGAGGGCGCCGGTCTGGGATGCGATCGTGGGCAGCGGCGCCGAGGACGGGAGGCTGCTGTCGGCGGCCCACTGCACCTGTGTGAAGTACAGCGGGTCCATCCTGGCGATGGGGGTGGAGGCGTGGTCAGCGTTCTGGCCTTCCTCCATCGGCCAGTACGCCATCGGCCCGTACGACGGGATGCGGCGACGGAGCGCGCTGTCCAAGGCTTTCGTGCCCTGGCCGAGGCGGCGCAGGATGCCCGCAGCCTGCACGGGCACCCACGCGTCCGCTCCTGACGCCACCCACTTCTGCGGCCACTCGCTGATTTCACCGATGAAGCGGTCCACCCTGTCGCGGATCTCAGCGGCACCCGACAGGGTCCAGGCGCGGCCGGCCGAGTCGGTGAAGCTAGTCGCGTCGGGGGTCTGCGTGCGGAAGTCCGGAGCAGCGACGAGGGGGCCGTCGATGCCGGCGCGGACCTCGGCCCGGTAGGTGCGGCCCGCCATCGGCTGGCGAGGCGGGTTGGAGTCGAGGGACGTGGGCGCGATGTACAGCGGTGCCGTGGTGCTGGCGATGGTGACGGGGGCGGACACGGCGATGTCGCCGCTGATGGGAGTCCACGGGTCGTCCAGGGTCGGCGCCCAGTACAGGCGAATCACGCCGGTGCCGGCGTCCAGCGTGGCGCGTAGCGCGGCACGGCGGGGCAGCACGGGAAGCGGCGCCTGGCCGAAAGGGCCGCTGGCCAGACCCTCGCGGAGGGCCTGCACGCGGAGGTTTCCGTCCTGCAGCTGCAGGATGTACGACCGGGCTGCGGGGTCGGTGTCCCACTTGCCGATGAGGGTGTGCACCCCGGTGGCGTACCAGTCGGCTTCGCCTTCCCAGCGGATGTCGAGGTCGCCGGTGATGTCGAGACTGGCGTCGTCGGGGGTGGACGCGTAGCTGGTCGGGTCGCCGTCGAGCTGGAGGTAGGACTCCTCGCCGGGAAGGGACAGGCGTACGCGCGTGTTGCGGCCGATGAGCCCGTAGTACGGGGACATGGGGTTGCGGTTGCTGTACTTACCGGACTTGTTGTTCAGGGTCATCGGCACGGCCGCCGGATCCGCGGCCGTGCCCTCGTTACGAATGCCCCGCTGGTGGGTGATCGGGTCCCGGGTGTAGACGTCCGCAGTGATGTCCGTCCAGGTGCCATCGATCAGCAACTCAACCCGCAGCCCGAGCGAATCCTCCGGGAACGCCACTGCTACCTCCTGTTGTTGCCGAGGACGACCTGGACGTCGCCGCCGTTGATGCCGACCTGCTTGCGGATGATGGTGAGGATTTGGTCGCTGAGCGCGTCACCAGCAGTGAGTGTGGCCGTCCGGACAGAGCCGCTGCCCCCGCCGCCGCTCGCGCCCACGGCCGAACCGACAGCGCCGGCATACGAAGCAGACGGCGTCGGCGTGGACACAAGGCCCGCCATCGTGCGGTCGACCTCGCCCTGCGTCGACTCGATACCGGCGACGATGCCCCGTGGGATCCACCGGCCGACGGACTTCGCCATCACCTTCGACGGCGAGGAGATCCCCAGCGCCTTGGCCACCGGGCCCGGGATGATGGACTTGGCCCAGCCGATCAGCGTGGACTTCAGCCAGCCGCCCATGGAGCGGATGCCGCGCCACAGGCCGAGCACGACGTCCCTGCCCTTGCTCGTCAGCAGGTTGCCCAGGTGGCCGACGCCTTGGGAGATCAGTCGGGGCAGGCTCCGCACCCAGCCGACGAGTTCCATCGCCCGTCGCACCGTCGTGTCCCGGAAGCCCCGCCAGGCCGCCGACGCCCGCGCCGCGATCATTGGCCCGAGCGCGGACAGGGCAGCACTGGCCTTCCCGGGCAGGGCCTTCACCGACGCGATGAACGACGCCCATGCCCGGCTCACAGGCCCGGACACGTACGTCGACCACAGGCCGCCGAACCAGTTACTGATCGACGTGCCGAGCTCCGGCAGCTTCTCACCCGCCGCGCTCAACAGCCGCGACACGAACCCGTACATCATCACGACGGCCGCGCCACTGAGCGCCAGAGCCACCAGGGCAGGCAGCGCGGCGATGGCGATCGTGAGCGCGCCCGCGATGGCGACGGCCTTGAACACGGACGTGGGGTTGGCCATCACGTACTCGGCGACCCGCTGGCCGGCGGTAGTGAGCCCTTCGATGATCTTTGGCGCAAGCTCCTGCGCCTTCACCAGGAGCCGCTCCCCGAGAAGCGGGATGAACGCGACCAGGCGGTCGGCGAACGCCGAACTGGAGGCCTGTGCACCCGCCTCGTCCCAGATTCCGCCGAGTGCCTTTCGGAACGTCTCGATACCGGGGATGACGGTGCCGCCGAGGAAGTCCACGACACCCTGCTGCATGCCGCGCTGCCACTGCTTCACCCGCGTACCCGCGCTGTCCCGCAGCGCGGCGCCGAGCTTGTCGGCCTCCCCGGCGGCGTTGCCCATGGACTTGCCCGCCTTGTCGACGTCCAGGGCGAACAGTGCCGCACCCAGGTCCTCACCGGGCCCACCGAACAACGTCTGCACGGCTTGTTTCACGCCCTGCGTTTCCGGGCCCATCTCCACCAGCGCGTCGAGGACGAGGTCCATGGCCTTCTCGCCCTTGGCGCCGCCCTCGGAGATGTCGTCCATGACCTGCTGGGCATCGAGACCGAGGCCCCGCAGCGCGTCCTGGACGTCCTTGGCGCCGCCCGTGATTCGCAGGTTCAGTTCCTTGAAAGCATCGCCGATCTTGTCGGTGTCCTTGCCCCAGCCGCCCTGCACGGCCTGCCGGATGAGGCCCATCGCCGTTTGCCCGGACAGGCCCGCGGCCTTGAAGACCGGCGAGTACTCGGTGAACGTCTCCAGCAAGTCCTCGCTGGCGATACCGAGGCCCCGCGAGCCCTTCACCAGCAGGTCGAACGCCTCGCGCCCGTCCTTGGCGAGCCCGTTACGGATCATCGTCCCGGCCGCGCTGGCCGCCTGCGACACGTCCACTTCGAGCAGATCCGCCAGGTCCGACGCGTTCGAGGCGATGCTCATGATCTGCTTGTTCGTCGCCCCGGGCGGGATCAGACCCGCCGACGCGATCGCCTTGATCGTGTCCGCGCCCTGCTGGAAGTCATCCACCACGGCGGACGTATACAACCGCCCGGCCAGCTTCCCGTACCGCTGCGCTTCCGCCGGCGTCGTGGCGAGCTGGGCGCCGAGCCGGGCGGTGATCTCCCCTTGGCTCAGGGCCTCAGTGAAGGACTGCATGAGCAGCAGGCCGGCGGCGGCACCGATCCCGGCTGCGGCCGCGGTCATGCGGCCCTTCATCTGCTCGCTCATGCCCGTCGCAGCAGCGTCGGCGCCCTGCTCGCCGCCGTCCTGGAGGCCGTCGCCGACGGCTTCCCCCGCCTCACGGCCGGCCGCCACGAACCGGCCGCGTCCGTCGCGGAGGCGACCATCGACCCCGCGCACGATGGCGTCGCCGAGTTCCTCACCGGCCTGACGCCCGGCCTGAGCGGCATCGCCCTGCACGCTGTTAAGGCCGCCGGTGACGCCGTCCGCCACGCCGTCGCCGAGGGCCTGGCCCGCGCGCTGCCCGGCCCGTTCGGCGTCGTCGCCCATGGCCTGCCCGGCGTTGCGCATGGCGCGTTCGGCCTGGGTGAGGCCACGGGTGACGCCGTCCGCGTCGAGGCTGATGACGCCGGTGAGTTCGCCTACGACGAGGGCCACGACGGCTACCTCCTACGTTGCTTGGGGGGTGGAGGAGCGAAGTGCCGCGCGACGCGGGAGTCGGCGGAGACGAGGCCGTAGAGGCGGGTCTGGAACCAGCGCCACGACCGGCGCGCGAGCAGCTGCTCGTCGTTGAGGTCGAGGCCGTAGGTGTCCTGGAAGTCCGCCTCCACCAGCGGCCACTGCTCCAGCAGCTCGACGCGGGTTACCCGCCGGCCCTGTTGCCGCGCTTGCGACGCTGGCGGGAGCCCGCCTTCGTACCACTCGTAGAGCCCCGTGACCGGGTCCCGCTCGCCGCAGCCGACGCCGAGGGCGCTGACTTCTGCTGCCGACGGGCTGCCCGGTTCGGGGCCAAGAGAGAAGGGTCGCCACCGCTGGACCAGAAGCGTGCGGCGGTGTCGCGGTCGTTGAGGACCCACACCATCGTCGTCATCGCGACGTGCCGGAAGCGGGTCCAGGACAGGTCGGCCGCGATCTCGTCGTGGACCGGGCCGAGGACGAGTCGGAAGAGATCCTTCTCTTCGTCGTCGTTCAGCATCTCCTCGTCCGGCGCGGCGCCGCCGAGGAAGAGCTGCGCCGCCGCTTTCGTGATGGCCTCGACGCGCAGGCCCGCTTCGGCGGTCGGTGACGGGATCCGGTACACGCGCTTCTGCCCGCCCTTGGTGAGGACGGGCAGTTCCAGGTAGTCGTCGAGGAAGTCGCCGAGGGCCTCGAACTGTGCAGCCATATCAGGGGGTCTCCGGCTCGTTCAGCGGATTGTCGATCACCAGGCGGGGGCCGTCACCCGTGAACGTGATCTCCACCTCGCCCAGCGCGGAGTACTCGCCGCCGGCCGGGGCCCATGTCGGGATGGCCTTGCCCTCGTACGCCTCGGGGAGACCGTTGCGGTTCATCCACCGCAGGTGGACGAGGTTCGCGTCGCCGTACTCGTCGGCGGCCAGGCGGATCGCCTCGTGCACGGGCGAGTAGACCTTGCTGGCCTTGTTGGCCTTGCGGCGGATCGTGACCGCCAGCTCCCACGCCTGCGCCGTCTTCGTGTTTCCGGCCCAGCCGTCGGAGTCGTAGTCGCTGGAGTCCTCGATGTTGGGCTCGGCGGACGGCTGGAACTCTCGGACTCCGGGGCAGAGCTGCCAGTCCGCCACCTCGCCGGTGCCCATGTTCACTTCGAGCCGCCATTCGCGTGCCAGCTCGTTCTCGTTGGTCTCGACGGGTGTCGACATGGTTCTCTCCTCAGTCGATCAGGTGGGGTCCGGTCCGCACGGTCCGGAAGTAGTAGTTGCTGACCAGCTCCATGCGGCCGCGCGTGTCCTGGCCGATCCAGGCCTGGCTGTTCCGCCAGGAGATCTCCACCCACACCCCGCGCAGCCGGTAGCTGCGGCGGTTGTGGAGGACGTTGAAGACGTCGTCGGCGAGGGCCACGAGCCCGGTCGCGTCCGTGCCCCAGCGCATGCGGGCCTGGATGCCGGTGATCGAGTCCGTGCTGTCGTCGTCGGCGACGGGATAGAGGGTGAGGCCCAGCACCCGGTCCGGGCCGTCCGGCGACTTGCCGAGGACGATGCCAGTGACGTCGGCCGGCAGGACCGCGTCCGGGGCGTAGGTGCCGACTCCGTCGGCGTCGAGGAGCTCGGCGACGCCCTGGAACAGGTCCGCGTCGTGGCTCATCGCATGGCCCGCCTCAGCTCGGCCGCGATGAGCCGCTGCACGGGTCCGCGGTTGGCGTTGAGCGGCTGCTCCAGGTACTTGGCCTGCCGTCCCGGCGCGTGCCGCCAGTCCAGCTCCTCGTGCTGGCGCACGGCGTACGGGCCGTCAAAGCTCACGGCGGCGGTCAGGTCGCCCTCGTCCACGGAGGCGGTGCCGGTGGACTGGAGGTAGCCCTCGTCGAGCGGCACCACGTCCTGCGCCTCGGCCAGTACGTGTTCGGCGCCGAGGAGCAGGCCGCGGGCGGCAGCGGCGCGGAGTTCCCGCTCGACCGCTGTGCCGTTGAAGTCGAGTCGGAAACGCTGCGCCACAGCGGGCCCTCCCTACTGCAAGAACACCTGCGTGTTGTTGGGTACGGGCAGCCCGACAGCGTTGATCCGGCCGACCTTGATGACCTTCGTCTTGCGGCCGTCCGGCAGCGTCACCCGCGAGTTGAGTGGCGGCTGATGGTCGGGCCAGGCGATGTATGAGGAGGACGACGTCACGTTCTCCCCGCCCGGCGTCGTCACCTGTTGCGTCGACTCGTCCAGCAGGCAGCGCACGATCACCGGGGAGCCGTACACGTCACCGACGCTGGACGACCCTCCGTACGGCTCCACCGTCAGACGGTGCCGCAGCACCCTCCTAGGGACTCGCCTCACCACGGCGTCGCCACCATCCCGAGCCGCAGCTTCTCCGGCGGCAGACGTCGAAGCGCCGCAGCAGCGCGAGGCGGAAGGTGCCCGTTGCCCACCGGTTGTGCCGAGTTCGAGTTCGAGCCCCGCGACATGGACACCGGTCCCGCACTGACGGACTGCCAGTCGCTGTCGACGCCCAGTTCATCGCCGGTCTCGTCCCACCAGTCGACGATGTCGCACACCGCTTCAGCGAACGCCGCTTGCACGTCCGGATCGGTGGGCATGCCCGCGCTGTCGGTGTCGTACACGGCGGTCAGGAGGGCGTCGTCGAGGGCTTTGGAGGCGTCGACGAGTTGCCGTGCAGCATCAAGGGGCGGCGCTGCCTGTAGCTGGTTGGCGAGCTGCGTCGTGGTCGCGTAAGAGTGGCCGGTCAGCCCGGCCCCTGGGGTGGGAGCCACGGCGATCTGCTGGTTCTCCACCGAGGCGCCCGTCCCGGTCACCGTCCATCGCAGCAGCCACACGCCGGCAGCCGTGTAGGTGAGCGGCGCCGTCCACGTCTGCCCGCCGTCCACAGTTGACGTGACCGGTGTGGACAGTGTGCCGTCCGGCGCGGTCACGACCAGGACGGCGGACGTCGAGCTGTCGTACGGGGCCACCGTCAGCCGCGCGGTGACCACGTCTCCCACGTCGGGCATCAGCCACCTCCAGAAGTCGAGGGCGTCAGGGACGGCCCGGATACGGACGCGGCCAGCTGCGGGCCGGACGTCGAGGGCGTGAGCGTCGGCCCGGCCACCGACGGCGTGAGCGTGTCGGCGGGCTGCCGCTTGCGGCCCTCGATGGGGCCTGCCAGGTCGTGCGCGCGGGCGAGACGGAGGCGCCGGGTCTGGAAGGGCTGCCGGATGGAACCGGCGACCTCGCCGGTCGTGGCAGCGCCCACGGTGTGACGCTTGCTGCCCGTGACGGCGGCCGCGCGGTCGGTGCAGCGGGCCACACCGAGTCGGTACGCCTTGCCGCGGGCCACCTGCCGAGCCCTGTCCGCTGCTGGCGCGGCACCGAGCCGAGCCACGTGGCCCGCAGTCAGCCCGCCGCCGGTGACCGCCGCACGAGCAGTACCGAGGAGCAGCTGCTTGACGGCCGCCAGCCTGCGAGCCCCGTCCAACGTCCAGGCGGCACCGAGGTCTCCGAAGGCGTGCAGGTGCAGCATCCCGCCGCGGCTGCCGTCGGCGGCCACACCGAGCGTCACCCGCTTGCCCACCGCCAGGCGGCCGGCGCTCTCCCGGCTGTGCGCGTCGGCGAGTGGTACGTCCCGGCCTGGAGCCAGCGAGGCAGCGGAGTCCGATGTGGCCGCGGCGCCGACGGGCTGGTCCTTGGCCGCGGTGACCGGCAGCGCGGTGTCCCCGGCCGCCGCCAGGAGCCAGGGAGCCGTCTTACTGCCGGTCACCGGGTGCCCGCTGTCCACCGTGCGGGCGTCTCCGAGCCGGGTCTCCCCGGCGGTCATGACGGGCCGTGCCTGCTCGCTGCTGTGTGCCGTGCCGAGGACCGTGGCCTTGGCCGAGGTGATCGGCTCGGCCGTCGTCTGCTCGGAAGCGGCGCCCAGCGACGCGCTACGGGCGTACCCGACAGCGCCCGCAGCCGTGACCTCCCGGGCCGGGCCGACAGCCGCCGTCCGTGCGTGGCCCACCAGACCGGTCGCTGACTGCTCGACGGCCGTGCCCAGCACGGTGTGCCGAGAGATCGTGAGCCCGCCCGCCGCATCCGCCGCGCGCGCAGCAGTCAGCGGGCGCGCTTTGGCTCCGGCCAGTGGTGCGGCCTGGTGGGCGTCGGCGGCCTCGTCCAGCGGCCGGTCCTTCGCCGCGACGTACTCGGCAGCGCCGGCCTGCTCGGTGGCGGTACCGAGCGGCACCACCACGATGGCCGGGACCACGTTGACGTCGTCGAACTCCGCGATGTCGGGGGTGCCGTCGTCGCGGTGGGCGATGAGCTGCATCTGAAGCGTCGGATCGGACACCCACGCCGGAGCGGCCACCGTGCGGCGGACGGTCCAGGCCACACCGTTCGGGCTGGTCTCCCACAGCAGGTCCGTGCCGGTCTGTCGGATGCGGAGGTAGGCGTGGTCGTGCGGGTCGTACGGGATCGCCGTGTACTCAGGGTCGGCGTATCCGACGCGGAGGGCCATGCCGAGGGTGTCGGCGACCGCGTTGTGCTCGATGACGACGTCGGTGCCCGGGGTGGTGGTCTGGATCAGGACCTGCGACCAGCAGGCCACCACGGAGTCGCCGAGCGGCGCCGGGTACATCCGGCAGGAGAACTGGCTGTCGCGCAGGGTGTAGATGGTGGCGGAGGCGTAGGCGGCGTAGTCCAGGCCGCACGGCACCTGCGCGCGGCCGCCGGCCTCTGTGATGCCGCCGTACGAGTCGGGCCACAGGCCGAGGTCGACGGTGTTGTCGTTGAAGTCGTCGACCAGGGCGACGGTCGGTGTGGCGATTCTGCCGGGGAGGGGTGCGGCCGTGGCCGTCTCCTGGGCAGTGCCGAGGGGAACGATGGGCACGGCTGCACCGCCTCCTTTCGACTACTCCGGGGGTTTGTCCTCGGAGCTGGCGATGCCGCCCGCGCCGACGGACGCGGTGATCGACGTGCCGTCCGGGGTGACCGCGAAGTCGTGCACGGTCAGCGGGATCAGATCCGCGTCCGTTCCGGCCCCGGTCGGGTCGAAGACGATGACGATCTTCCCCGTGGGGTTGCCCGTCGCGTCCGCCCACACCAGGTCCCCGGCCGTCCAGCTGACTGCGTTGCCGACGTCGTCCACGGTCACCGTGACCCCGGTCAGCGCCTTCCGGCCCATCACCGTCTGCTCGTTGCTGGCGCCAGCCAGCAGCGCGGCGAGCGTGTCGTAGTCCTGGAGCGCGTCATCGCCCTCCAGGCCCGTCGCCTCCAGCACCACCGCCCGCAGCACCGCACCACCCGTACCGGCCTGGGCCTGCGCCGCGTAGTACACGTGGCGGCCCTTGCCGATGTTCGTCACGAGATCAGCCATGCGGCCTCCCTCCTATCGACATGCGAGAGGGAGGCCACGGCGGGCCTCCCTCGCTCGCGACGAACCTGTCAGGTGGGCTGCTCGCCGTACTTGGCGATCAGCATGTCCTTCGTCAGGGACGGGATCTCCGCCCGCTCCTCGTCCGAGACGGCGCGAGCCTGCGCGTACTCGACCCACGCCTCCTTCGACGCCGACTTGGCCGGCGGGTCCCCGGCCTCCTCCTGCTGCTCGGCGAATTCCCGCTCCGTCTCGGCCTGCGGGCTCTCCGGGTCGGTCGGGGCTGCACCGGGCGAGGCCTGCGGCCGGGACAGAACACCGTCCGCCTCGACCGGGCCCGGCTTCTCGTCGCCCGCGAGACGCTCCCAGTTCGGCAGCATCTCCAGGCGGGCGTCCTCCTGGCGTCGCTCGACGACGTCCCCGGTGTTGTGGTTGCGGTAGCGGATCATGCGGCGTCAGCCCCCTTCAGCAGCACGGCGCGCTGCGCGTCGAGCGTCTTGGTGCCGTAGAGGCAGTCGACGCTGACCATGGTCTGCTTGTACTTGATGTCGTAGTCGTAGACCACGCGGAGCCCGAACCCCTTGTAGGACATGATCGTCGCGTCCTGGGCGCCCGGCGGAACCTCCAGCGGACGAGTGACCAGAGCGAACGCGGTCCGGTGGAACGCGACACCGACCTCGGTGGTCGGCTCGCCCGTGGTCGGCGTCTCCTCCGGCTGCTCGACGTTCTGCGTCCAGTACGGGTCGAACCCGAACAGGCGCCGTCCGATGTACGCCTCGCGCAGCGCGTCCGTGGAGCCGGACTCGTTGACCTTCTTCAGGATGTCCGAGTCGAGCCACTCGCCGTTGGTCTGCGGGCCGACGACCGCGTAGCGGTTGGTGGTGGGCACCTTGTTGAGGTTCAGCTGGGTGCCCGCGTCGATGAGGACCTCCGGGTCCGCCAGGGTCCGCCCGGCCGCCTGACCGACCTCCTGGCTGATGTCGGACCGCAGGGCGAGGATGTCCCGGTCGATCTTCTGGGCGATGGCCTCCATGGCCGGGTCGAGGAGCTGCTCGCCGAAGTCCTGGATCTCCAGGTTGAGCTGCTCGGTGGTGACCGTGAAGGAGACGTCGGCGAAGTGGTTCAGCGTGACGTCCACCGATCCCTCGGTCGCGTTCTGCGGGACCACGCCGGTCGCCCGGTTGAACTCGCTCGCGGTGAACACAGCGGGCTTGCGGACGGTGACGGTGTCGCCCTGCTGTCCGCGGAAGTCGCCGTCGAAGTCCCTGTGCACGAGCTGGGCCATGACGGTCGTCTCGTACAGGGTGGCGAGCGCCCTCGTGGCGATGATGTTGGGGGTGAGGAAGGTGTTGGCCACAAGGGCCTCCTTGTCTACGGGGAGGCTCAGCCGCGCGCCTTGCGGCGGGCTTCGCGCTGGGCCTCGATGCTGTTGCCGTTCTTGGGCTTCTCGGAGCTGCCGGAGAAGTCCCCGCTGGTCCGCGCGGGCGCCTGGCCCTGCGCCTTGAGCTTCGGGTTGTCCGCGACCGCGGCCTTGATGGCGGCGGACACGGCCTTGTCGAACCCTTCGTCGGACGGGTCGAGGTCGGCGATGGACTTCAGGAAGGACCGGGAGTCGGTGAGCGCCGACGCGTCCGCACCGTGCTTGCCCGCGCTGCGGAACACGGCCAGCTCGATCGCGGTCTCGCGGTGCGCCTTCTGCGTCCGCTCGATCTCGGCGGTGAGCTTCGCCGGGTCCGGTGCCTCGTCCTTGTCGTCCTTGACCAGGCCGAGGGCCTTGCCCATCTCCTGGACGAGCTGCGCCTTGGCCTCCTCGGCGGCGTTCTTCTTCGCCGTGGTGCGGGCCTTCGCGGCGTCCGCGTTGGCCTGCTTCAGCTCCTTGCGGAGCCGTTCCAGCTCGGCCGCCGGGTCGTCGCCCTTCTTCGCGGGCGGCTTCGGCTTGGGCTTCTCGTCCTTCGCCTGATCGTCGTCCTGGCCGTCGTCGCCGGTCCCGCCGGCGTCGTCGTCCTGGGCGTCGTCCGCGCCGTCGTTACCGCTGTCGCCGCTGTCGGATCCGGAGTCGTCTCCGTCCCCGCCGTCGGCGTACAGGTACGGCGCGAAAGGGCCGTGGCCGTAGGGGTGTGCCCAGCCAGCACCGGCCAGCCAGGGAAGGGTTCGCTTCTGCATGCGTGCACTCCTGGTGCGCGTCGGGATGTTCGGCCCCGCGCCTGGCGGGGGTTGTGCGATCCGGCCCGCGCCTGGCGGGCGGAAGTTCAATGAGAGGCGTTGACCTGCGGCAATGCGGGAGGGGGGAACACCCTGCTGACAAAGGTCGTACGGTCTGCTCATGACTGAGAACCAGAGTGAGCCGCAGCTCGCAGACCAGGCCCGTACCGCACTCCTCGAAGCCATCACGCAGGCCGCTAATGGTGGCAATGGAGAGACCGCCCGGCAGTTCGCCGAGGCGTACTCGATCCTCAAAGCGAACGCACCCTCCGAAGCGAAGGGGACCACCGTCGTACGGCCGCCTCTGGCGGGACGCCGGTAGTCACCGTGCGGTCGTGAGCTGCTCGCGGTGACGCTTGCGAGGCAGGCCCGTCTCCGCGACCAGCTCACGCACCCGCGCCTGATACGCGCGCACCCGCGCCCGCGTCAACGCCCGGCGAGCGTCATCCATCGCGGCCTCCTCCAGCCGCTTCCACTTCCGGATCTGCCGCTCGTAGTACCGCTGCCGCTGCGAGTCCTCGTACGTCCCCCGCGACGGCTGCACCGCCGGGATCCGAGAGACGCCCGGCAGGTACGCGGACACCGTGTGCCGGCAGTTCGGGTGCATCAGCCCCGCCGCCCGCGCCTCGGGCAGCGACCCCGCCACCCGCACGGTGACCATCTCGCCGTCCTCCGTCGCGTGCTCCACTTGCACCGACCGCGCCCCCGGCTGCCCCGTCCTCGTGAGGATCTTCCGCTCCCACGGACGGCACAGCTCGCACTCCTCCGGCGCCTGCGACACGATCACCAGATCCACGCCAGCAGCGCCGAGCCGATCCGTGTGCGCCTCAACAGCCGCCCGGCCAACAGCGGAGCGCATCGCCATCTCGACGTACGTGCGCAGCTCCCAGCCGTGGCCACGGGAGTCGACGAAGCCCTTGATGCCCCGCCCGGCGAAGTCGTCCAGTGCGGCCTGCGCGGCCTGGCGTCGGGTCTGCGCGCCGAGCACGGGTGCTGCGGCGGCACGGGCTACGACGTCGCGGTACGCGTCCATCGTGGCCCGCAGCATCCGCAGATGGACGGGTCCGGTGTCGGCGATGACGGCCTGGGCGAGGCGGTCGACGACTGGGGCGGTGGGCAGGGCGGTCGCTGCGGCGGCGGCCTGGCCGACGCCGACCGCCCCCAGCTCGGCGACGGCCGCCTGCTGCCCCCGGTCGTACGCCTCGGCGAGGGCCTGCCCGATCGCTCCGGACGCGTCGGCCTGGAGCGCGGCGATCACCTCGTCGATCGCCGCCTGGAGGTTGCCGACCGCGGCCAGCTTCAGCTGCACCCACACCGGGGAGTTGATGCCCTCGGCCAGGGCGCGGCGGATCTTCTCGATCAGCACGCCCTCGGCGGCCTCGTACAGGTCGGCGACGGCGGTGGCGAGGTCTTCGGCCATGGCCGGGGACACGGGCATGGCCGATCACCTCCTACGGCAGCGCGCCGGTCTGCATCGGATCAGGCACCGCCATGCCCTGCTCCTGCCGGATCCGGTCCACCTCCACAGACACCTGGTCGTCGTCCCACTCCGGGTGGGCCATCCGCACCAGCGTGTCCGTCGAGGCCGCCTGCGCCCGCCGTAGAACGTCCGCGGTGTTCGCCAGCGACAGCGGGTCCTCCTGCACGCTGTCCTCGAACTCGACCGTCGGACGCTGCGGCTTGAGCCCGCCACCGAACGCGTACAGGTCGACCGCGAGGAGCGCCTCCACCAACTGGGACAGTTCCGGCCGCCAGCGGAGGATCTTCTTCCCGCGCGTCGTCATTGATCGACGCTCTTTCGCCACCGTCTCCGTCGCCGTGATGGCGATGTCTCCGCCGAGACCGAACGTCTGCCCCGAGTAGCCGGCCGAGCGGAGGATCTGGTTGACGAGATCCTCCGCCGTATCCCGGTGCTCCTGCACGCGGATCGCGAACTGGGCGATGGTGAGCTGCATGTCACCCAGCACGTTGACCCCGGCGAATGCCTCCTGGTCGGGGTTCCACGAGGCGCCGCGGCCGGGCCCGCTGGACTGCAAGTAGCTGTCGGGGACGACGAGGCGGCCCTTGCCGAGGCGGATGTCCCGCATCCAGCTGGAGTAGGTCTCGTCGAGGGCGTCCATGAGTGGCTCGACGCCGTCCAGGTCGCTGCGTCCCCAGTCCTTGAGTTTCTGGTGGCAGCGCCACCGACGGCTGTTCTGGTTGGGGATGTAGACCACGTCAAGGCCGGCGTATCCGGTGTCGACGGCGCCCTCGTCGTTGACCAGGGCGGCGAACCCGGCGGTCTCGTCGGAGTCCTCCAGCGGGACCGGTCTGCCCAGCTTGTCCTTCGTGCCCTGGTAGAGGCCGTGGATGATGACGCCCGGCTCGTGTCGCTGAAGGTGCCGCCACACCTGGCCGTCGTCTTCGCGGACGATCTTCCAGAACGTGACCGCGCGGAGCCTGCCCCAGGTGAACTCCGGCAGCGCGCGATCGGGATGCTCAGCAGTGATCCATGCGCGGTCGGCGACGTCCTGGTCGTACACCGGCCGCAGGTAGATCCCGCCTAGTGCGGCACCGATCTCTGCGGCGGTCTGGAGGGTGGCGAGCAGGCCGTCGTCGGTGAGGACGTCGAGTCGCGCCTGCGTGGTCTCGTCGTCCACGGTGAACCGCGGCGGTTCGGAGAAGAGGAGGTCCGCTGAGCCGCCGCAGAGGTCGCCGGCGATCGGCACGTGCATCTTCGTCCGCCGTTCGCCGGGTGCGGTCGGCGTGCCCCACCACCAGCGGGCAATGCGACCGACAACACCGCCCGCGTACTGCATGCGCTTGGGGTCGGGGCCGCCGCCGGTGCTGCCTCCGTACAGGGTCTCCAGGCGGTCGGGGTCGCCGGACCACCAGGTGTCCCACGTGTGCATGGCGTCGAGGGCGGGGCCGAGGTACGGGGGCGGCCAGGCCATGTCACCCGTCGGCAGCGGCATCCGACACCTCCTCGTCCTTGCTCACGGGCCCCTGCCGAAGGTCGACTTCGCGGGCGACGATCTCCAGCTTCACGACTGGACGGCAGCCCACTTCGGTCACCACCTCGACCGCACGGACAGCGGGGATACGGAGGCCATCGAGGTCGACCGTCCCTCGCCCTGTCTCGTCGATCTGAACCTTCGCGAGCCGTACGGGCATTACGCGGCCACCTCCAGAGCACTGCGAACGAGAGGCCGCCACAGCGGCTCAGTGGTCACGACCGCGTACCGGCCGCCATCAAGCGAGTGGTCCGCAACCTTGATCGGCTTGTCCTCGCCCGCCTCGGTCGCCTTCGGGTCCCACGAGTAGCCGGGCGCCTCCCGGATGAAGCCGGAGCAGCGGTCCGACACCACGAGCTGCCCTTCGGACAGGAGCGTCGCCATCAGGCTGATGCCGCGAGACACGTCGTTGTCGGCGGCCTGCGGCGTCACACCGTCCCGGTACAACTGCAAGCGCAGCGACGCGGCCGACGGGTCGACGACCCACCACTCCGGCCGATCCGGGCCCCCGGCCGGCAGATGCCGCTCACGGGCCCACGTCCGCAGCCCGGTGGACAGCTGCCCGTCCGTCATCCGCTGCTGGTCGTGCTTCGGGTCGTGCCGCCACTCGTCCACCAGGTATAGGCGCTGATCCCGGCCGACGCCCAGCATCAGGCCCGCGGTCGCGTTCGTCGTGCCGTAGTCGATGCCGAGCGCGAGGAGCCGGTCCATCGCCGGGAGCTGCGCCCACGGCACCACGTGCCGGGCCGGGTCCCACATGTCGAAGACGGCGCCCTCGGCCGCAACCCACTCGCCGAGGATGAAGCGGCGGTACCACAGGCCGGTGTACGTCCGCCGGTAGCGGTCCTTGACGGTCTGCGACAGGACCGGGTTGTCGTCCAGCTGGAAGTGCCACACCCGCCAGTCCGGCAGGCGACCGAGCCGGTCGAGGAACCGGGTCCGGACCCAGTGCGCCGGCGAGTCCGGGTTGGTCGTGCAGAAGATCTGCGCGCCGTCGACGGAGCAGCGGCCCATCAGCTGCTGGAAGAACTCCTCCGAGATGACGGTCAACTCGTCCACGTAGGCGCCCGCGCAGGTGAGACCGCGGAGCACCTTCTCCGCCTTGGCGTCGGAGGCGCCGAGGACGTGGATCGTACGACCGAGGATCGTCGCCGTGCTGGCCCCGTTGGTGTACTTCGTGAACTTCGCCATCGGCCCCATCAGCGCGGGGTCCATGAGCGGCCCGAACACGTTGCGGTTGAGGCTGTCTCGGGTGCGGCCGACGACGACGAGCTCCCCACCGCGGGGCGCGGTGGCCACGTACATCAGCCAGCGCAGCAACGAGGAGGCGGTCTTCCCGGACCGGATCGAGCCCTCAGCCAGGTTCACGAAGGCCGTGGAGTTGACGACGTAGTCGAGCTGCTTCAGCGACAGAGGGACGGGGAGATCACGAAGCATCGTCCCCCTCGTCTCCGCGGGTGGCCGCCTGCTGCTCGTTCCAGACCTGCTGGAGGCCGGTCATCATCTTGCCGAGCATCGAGCGGGCGTCGTCCTCGCCGGTCTCCGTGACCGGGGGCACGAGCCGCATCGACTTCTCCAGCGCGATGCCGGCCGCGGCCATGAGGTTCTTCTTGTCGATGGCCGGGGGCTCATCGACGTCCTTGTCGCGGTAGATGTTGTCCTTGCCGCCGAAGTTGAAGATCTTGCCGGGCTCCCACATCTGCTGGGTGAGGCGCATGGCGTCGAGGTGGAGGTCCATGGCGGTCTCGGTGCGGAGCGCGGCGAGCTGGGCGACGCGGGCGCGGGTGGCGTCCTCGGTCATGGTGACGTCGAAGACGAGGCTTTCCTCGGCGCAGATGAGGGAGACGGTGCGGAGGCTGCGGCGGGTGAGCCGGGCGATCTCGTTGCGGCCCTTGCCCTCGCCGTGCAGGCGGATGATCTCGGCGCGTTCTTCGTCGGTGACGGGGCCGCCCTTGCTGAACTTCGGCTTCATGGGGCTCCCTTCTCCGGACGTACGAAGGCCCGACCGCGGGACGGTGCGGCCGGGCCAGTCAGTGGGTGTGGGTCTACTTCGCGGGGCAGCTCCGGCCCTCGTTCGGTTCGAAGTCGCTGCCGCCCTCGTCCAGGCCAGTAGCGGCCGAGCCCATCCGGCCGACGGCGTATCTGCCGTTGGCGAGGCGGTTGTCGACCTTGTCGGTGCCGCCGGTTGAGCAGTTGATCTCTACGAAGTAGCCAGCCTCGTCGGTCAGGTCCTTCGTGACCGCGTCGAACACGGCGCGGAGGTTCTTCGTGTTGTCGACCTCGACGACGACGATGCGTCGGTTGCCCTCGACCTCCTGCTCAACCACCGTGTACGCGGGTGGCTTCGCGGCCGGCGTCTTCTCCTTGGCGGGCTCGTCCTCCCCGACGATGGCGCCGATGGTCAGGGCGATGACGAAGAAGCCGACGACGCCGATGGCGATGATGCCGAGTGTCTTGCCGGCCTTGTTCTTCGGCTTCGGTGGCCGGGGTGGAGGCGGTGGTGTGCCCCACTGGGGCGGCTGCGGTGGCTGCTGCGGGCCGTGCTGGGGCGTTCCCCAGGTGACGGGCTGTTGTGGCGGCTGCCATCTTGGTGGCTGCGGCGGCTGGCTCATGTTCCCCCCTGGAACGGATGTGAGATACGGGGGTCATGATGCCGTGTCCGGCGCTTCCGGTTCCGGGCATGCCAGATCTGCGGCTCAGTGTGCATGATCGCTGCCGGGAATTCAACACGTGATGAATGACGGCACGGCTACGGCCCCGCCCGGACATTCCCGGACGGGGCCGTAGCACGGTCACTTCATCTACTGCCGGGCGCGCGGATCGTCTGCCATCTCAAGTCCGGCGAGCAGAGCATCCATGAACGCCCGGTTTCCCCGAGGCGGGTTCGCCTCATCCGCCAACAACAGGCAGACCTCTGGCGTCCGCGGATCGTCCTGCCAGCCGCCCGGACTGTAGTTCCAGTCCTGCCAGCCTGGCGCGGCCTCCGAGATGGCGTCGCTGCACTGGCGCGCGATCTCGTCCTGGCTGAGCGCTGGCGTGGCGGTTGGCGTCACGGTGGCGGTGACGGTCGCGGTTGTCTTCGCTGATGGCTTGTCGTCGGACGAGCTGGAGCAGCCGACCAAGGTGAAGCAGGCGGCGGCGAGGATGGCGAAGGTGCGGCGTTGCATGGTCCCCCCAAGGTTGGCGTGGCGCTATGAGACGTTGATGCGGATCGGGTCGCCGAACAAGCCGTCAGTGAAGGTGACGTACTTCGCCGTGAACTTGCCCTTGCCGGTGACCGTGCCGGAGATGTTCTCGCCCGGGGCGAGGTCCACGGTGTCGATCTGGTTCTCATCGGCGGCCAGCTCAACCGTGTGCTTCGTGCCGTCGGTGTCAGTGATCGTGAAGTACAGCGGGTTGACGTCCACGGTCTCCTCACCGTTGTTCGTCACCGTGATGAGGACGCTGGTGTAGTCGCTGCCGTCGGCCAGGATGCTGCCCTTGAAGGTCGTCTTCTTCGCCGTGATCTTCACGGGGCCTTCCTGCGGTGCCGCTTCCTCTTCCTTCTCCTCGGCGGGTGCTTCCTCCTTCGGGGCGGGCTTCACCTTGTCCTTCGGTGCGGCCTCGGCGGACGCGCCGGCCTCTTCCTTCTTCCCGCTGTCGGAGTCGTCGCCGCCTGCGATGGCGCCGATCACGCCGAGGAGGAGGACCAGGAGGAGGATGCCACCGCAACCGAGGCCGATGGCCTTCGCGGTGTTGTTCTTCTTCGGCGGCTGGGGCATCGGCCCGCCCGGATAGCCGGGCTGGGGCGGGTAGCCGTAGCCCGGCTGCTGCTGGGGGTAGCCGTATCCGGGCTGGCCCTGCTGCTGGCCGTAGGGGCCGGGCTGCTGCGGCTGGTTGGGCTGCTGCGGGTACTGGTGACTCATGGTCCCCCCTGGGGATGTACGTGTGTGGCAGGTGTGTGACTGGTGAAGACGTCGTGTGGTTGCCTCAGAACGGCGATAGTCACCTGACTGTGATGAACCGGTCATTGGGCTGGGGACGTGGCGACCACCCCCTAGGTTCTTCAGCGACCGACGATGCCCCGTCGGCGGTGGGTGTCGGCGAGGTCATAGATGACCAGCCCTCCATCGGTGCGCCGTACAGCGATCCCCTTCTGGGGCCCCTGCCCGTCGCTGTCGTCGTCGTCGTTGTCGTCGGCGGCCTGGCCTGCACCGACGACACCCGGAGAGGGGATGATCGGGGCAGGAGAGGGGCACTCATCCCAGCGCAGCCCCGCCGACGCCGAACGCCCCTGCATGCGCACGTCCTTGACCGGCCACCCCATCCCGGCCGCCGCCGCACGCACCACGTCGGTGGTCGTGGACAGGTGCTCGGCGATCGGCTTCAGCTGAGCGTGCGGGGTGCCGATATCCCGGACCGCAGCGATGAGCGCGACGGGCGACACCGGGGGCGGCCCAGCAGGAGACTGAGCGACATCGGGCTCAGCGTTCGCGCCGCCCGCCAGCTGCTCGCCGTCGGCCGGCTCCTTGGAGGCCGGGCGGCTCGGCTCCCAGTCCTCCCGACCGCACCGGTACGCGGCCACCAGCCAAAGGACGGCGACGCCCCACATCAGCCACGGCGCCGCGCCGGACTCGACGCGGGCGTACACCGCTGCTGCGACGGCCGTGATGATCTTCCGAAGGAGCGCAGTCGCGGCGATGAGCACGGCCAGGCGCAGGAGCCAGCTGATGCCGGACGCCTCCCCGAGCCAGCCGGTGGCGCGGCGCCACACTTGGAGGGCGGCGTGCAGGGCGCGGCTGGCGAGATTGGTGGCGAGTCGCGCGGATCCGGTGGCGATGCGCTGTGCGGCCTGGCGGATCCACTGCATGGTCGACGGGGCGGTCATGCGATGTCGCCCTTGGCGATGCCGTTGATGGCCCAGGCGCCGAGGCCGTTGGCTCCCTCGACGACCTGCTGCGCGATGAGGGCGGCGGTGCCGGTGGAGACGCACAGCAGGCAGCCGATGAGGACGCCCTTCCACCACTTGCCCTTGACTGCCTTGGCGATCTGCTTGCGCAGCAGCCAGAGGGAGACGGTGAGGGCGGCGACGACGATGGCGCCGTAGCCGTCGATGCGGGGGGTGGCGGCGGTGCCGAGGGTCTGGGAGGGGGCGCCGGTGAGCCACTTCATGGCGACGTCGCCCACCGAGTTGCCGCCCCAGCGGAGCATGCTGGCGAGGGTGCCGAGGAGCCCGGCGGGGCAGGCGATCATCAGGATGCCGGAGACGATGCCGAACCCGAGCGGGATCAGCGCCTTCGGGTCCTTCGCGGCGCCGCCCCCATCGTCTCCCTTGCCCTTCCCGCCGCCCTTGCCGCCCTTGTGCCAGCGCCACAGCTCGGCGCCGAGGAGGGCCAGGCCGAGGGCGAACCCGGCGGTGCTGATCGTGGTGGTCGTGTACTGGCCAGCAGCCACGGTGACGTTCATGCGGGCTTCACTCCGGTGAGGACGTAGACGAGCGTGGTGATCGGGAGGGTGAGGACGGTGCCGAGGACCGCGGCCCACAGCAGGAGCCGGACGCAGGCTGCGCGCCACTTCGGGGCCCACAGGTCGGGGTCGGCTCCGGCGGCTTCGGCACGGCGGGCGTTGTCGAGGAACGCCAGGACGACGAGCGGGATGAGGGCCATGACCCAGGCGCCGGCGAGGGGCTCCTCGTCGCGGACGGAGGCGAGGACCGCGCCCCACGGTCCGGCGAGCGTCAGGGACAGGAAGGCGAGGGCGAGGTTGTAGCCCCACCGGATCTTCTGCCACCAGCGCGGACCGGGCTCCGGATCGGGGACGGACAACCATCCGCCCTGGTCAACGGTCACCGTCACGTGGACGTCGACCGGTACGGGCGGAGGCGGTCCGGACGGTCCGGGCCCGGTCCGCCACCAGTCCGGGCCGGGATCCGGTGCAGTCGGCGGGGCCGGAGGAGCAGGCGGCGGAGGCGGCGGAGGCGGCGGGGAAGCAGGAGCGGGCAGCGTCTCCCCGGCCGGGATGACCCGCGTCGGCGTGATCGGCGTCCGGTCGGTCACAGCACACCTGCGCAAGCGAACGAGGCGACCACGACCAGCACCCACGCGGTGCCGACCAGCACCCGACCTTCGTCGTACGCCTTGACCGCGATCGCGGCCGAGCAGGCGGCGACGACGTAGCCGAGCGGCGGCATGGCGACCATGGCCAGGATCAGCAGGCAGGGCAGGGCGAGGGTGACGGCGAGCCCGGCGAGGGTGGCGAGGAGCCAGCCGCGGTGGCGCAGGAGTAAGGCGGTGGTGATGCCGGGGGCGAGTCCGGCGATGCAGATGGCGAGCAGCAGCATGGCGGCCTTCAGGTCAGGAGGTTGGTGAGCCCGTGGAGGGCGGCGAGGAGGAAGCAGCCGCCGGCCACGCTGGCGCCGAGGGCGACGACGGGGCCGGGGAAGGTGCGGGGCTGCCAGGCGACGAGGGCGAGGGCGAGGCCGGCGGCGACGATGGAGAGGCAGACGAGGGCGAGGACGAGTCCGGCGGCCGCGATCATCAGCTGGCCATGCCGTTGCGCAGCAGCCGCATGTAGCGGGCGACGGTGTCCGGGGAGGGCGCCTTGCCGGTGGTCTTAGCGACGTAGCGGGCGGCAGCCTCGTCGTCGCGGACCCCCGAGTCCCAGGCGATCCGGACTGCGTCCTTCGTGGTCACGGCGCCGGGCCGGATCCCGATGACCTCGGCGTCCGGATCGTCCGCAGACTCGTCCGGACGGTCCGGATCGGCGGATCCGCTGTCCGGACCGGCGATCGCCGCGCGCTCCGCGGACACCTGAGCCTGCGCGCGCTGGAGTTGACGGCGCACCGGGATCAGGGCGAGGGAGGCGCCGGCGTCGGCCAGCTCGCCCTGGATCCAGGCGCGGGTGCGGGCGTCGAGCGGCGGCGTCTGATGCCGGAGAACGACGGTCCACAGTCCCTTGGCGAGCGCGGACACGGCGGCGCCGATGAGGCCGATCTCCCAGTACCCGGCGACCTTGCCGTGGGCGCCGACGGCAAGCATCGCGAGGAGCAGCATGACGTGCCCGGCTCGGCGGGGCAGCGCGGCGCGGTCCTCGTCGTAGCGGGCGAGCCACTCGATGGCCATGCACGCGATCCAGGCGAGGTCGAAGACGACGGCGGCCCCGTACGCGGCGGGCTCGACGACGGCGCGGGAGAGGAGGTCGCCGATGCTGGCGGTGGACCAGACGACGGAGGCCGTGAGGACGAGTGCGGCGATGCCGGTGACGCCGTTGAGGACGAGGTTGTCCCAGTCACGCGGGGGCGCGGGGGCGTCAACTCGGATGGGGACCATGCGGGTCTTGCCGTCGATGGTGTGGGGGACCTGCTGAACGGTCTGGCGGGTCTTCACGGTGCTGCTCCTGGGCGAAGGGGAGGCCGGGCCCGCGTGGGGGATTTCGCGGGCCCGACCGGTCTGGGTGGTCAGCGACGGAGTGCGGCTCCGGCGACCATGGCGAGGTAGTGGGCCTGCGCGATGGCGGCGTAGGCCTGAGAGGTGGCGGCGTACGCCTGCGCGCGCTGGGCGGCGTGCTCGGTGTTGGCCTCGGCGAACTGAGCGGCCTGGTCGGCGTACTCGATGGCGAGCTGCTCGGCGCGTTCGATGTCCACGGGTTCCTCCTCGGTGGGGCCGGGCTGTCCGGCTCCCCTCACCGCCCGGACGGGCCGGGCGGATCGGGCAGCCGTCAGCGGGCGGGCCGGTACCAGCCGCCGCGGCGCTCTCCGGCGCGGTCGCGGTCCTCCCACGCCTGGCCCTCCCGCGCGGCGCGGCGGGCGCCGGTGGTCTTGTGGCGGCGGAAGCGCCGGGCGTCGCCGGAGACCGAGGTGCCGGCGGCGGGGTAGTCGCGGCTGGACTGCGCGCGGGAGAACCAGCCCATCAGTGGGCACCTCCCGGGAGGATGCCCTCGCGCGCGCCCGTGCTGCCCTGGTCCTGCTTAGCGCGGGCGGCGGCAAGCGTGGCGGCGTAGTCGGCCGCGGCGCGCTGCTGGAGTTCGGTGGTCGTGGCGTTCGCGTCCTCGGTAACCGGCGTCGGCTCGCTCACGCGGTCACCGCCGTGGCGTCCTCGGCGGTGAACACGAAGATCGTGTCCAGCCAGTCCGCGTCGGGGATGCGGACGACGCGGAGGGGTTGGCCGTCGCGGTCGGTGGTGTCCCACTCGTCAATCGAGGCGCCGGCCTGGCGCTCGTTGGCGATGAGCGTCTCGGCGTTCTCGACGCTGTTGGTGCCCCAGCGGCTGCCGTGGTTGTCGTAGGCGATGGCCACGGCGTGGTCCGTCGGGCTGGGCTGGTGCTGCTCCTGGTCGGTACGGTGTCCCATCAGGGCCTGCCTTTTCGTGATGGTTGAGGTGGGCCTGGCCCCGACCCATGTGGAGCTGCAACTCCGGGTCGGGGCCGTTGTGCATCAGCAGTGCGGACTGCTTCCCACGAATGTATGGGGTCCCATACACTCGTGGCAAGCGGCCCGCCCGAAGAGAAGTGAGGCCGGGTGTGACCGAGGAGGCTCAGCGGGTGATCGACGCTATGGATGCAGTCGAAGCGATCGCCGACCCGGAGGTGCGAGCGAGAGCGATCGGCGAAGTGTTGGCCGACCAGGAGGCGCGCGCGAAGAGGTGGCGGCAGCAACGCCGCGAGGTCGTACAGGAGATGCGCGCGCAGGATCCGCCGGTGTCCTATCGGAAGATCGCGGCCCGGCTCGGCGTATCGCTGCGGACGGTTCAGGACATCGAGGCGGGCTACTCCGGGTCAGGGAAGAACCGACCTCGGAAGGCGGAAGCGACGGATGGTTGAGCCGGTGCCAGCCTTGGCGATCTACCTGCCGGAGTCCGGCAGTCTCCCGTCATGGGTGGGCATCGTCGTGGGCGCCGTGGTCTTGGCGCTGGCCGGTCTGCGGGTCTACCTGCTGTGGAGGTCATGGCGGCGTAGGCGGTAGTGCCGGCGCGCACCAATGCCCCCGCCTCGACCTGCTGAGGCGGGGGCATCGTCATGCCGCCGTACGATCGGCACCCGTGGCACACACACTCGAAGAACTCGTGGCGATGCAGCGCGCCGCCGACCAGGCGCACGCCCAGGTCCAGCAGCTCCGCGACCAGTACGGACCGCCCACCACGACACCATGGTCGGAGCAGCAGACCGAGACCTATGAGACCGCGTGGCGGGCCTGGCGCGACCTCGCCCGCGACATCCAGGCCGCGGTCACCGAGCACGCGAAGGCGGAGGGACGGCTACGGTCGGAGGTCGAGGCCGCGGTGAAGAAGCAGGCCCGGCATCCGGGCTAGCGGTCGGCGCGCGCCGAGATCCGGTACTCGCCGACCGGGCCGTGTGATGGAGCGGCCGGCGAGTGTGCGGGCCGCTCGTAGCGGTAGCGGCGGAGGATCTGCCGCCAGGCGCGGGCGGCGACGGGGTACGGACGGTGGGCCATGGCGGACAGGATGGCAGACGGTCACCGCGGGTCCGGCCACTCCGTCAACTTGGTGCCGGTCTCCTCGTCAGTGAGGGTGATCCGGGCGTCGGGCCGGTCGCTGTGCTGTCCGACCCAGGAGGTGAACTTGCGGCGCGCCACATTCTCGTCGTTCCACCAGCCGTGCATCAGCGGTTGCGCGAGGGCGGTGAGGGTGAGGTGGTAGCGGCCGGCCATGGCCCCAGGGTGCCACGTCCCACGTCTCGAACGTACAATCGAATCTATGCCTGATCTGCCGCCTGACCTGCCCCGCCTCCGGACCCTGGAGACGTGGCTCGCCTACACCCTGGCGGAGGTGCGGGAGGCGATCGGGCGGGCGGAGCAGCGGGAGCGGGAGAAGCAGTACGCGGCCGAGCACCGGCCGCCGCCACCGGACTGGCTTCTGGAGCAGGGCCTGAACAGGGATGCGCCGCCGGTGCAGGTGCACGTCGGCGGCTGCTGGAACTCCGGTAAGCGCGTGAAGGGCGTGGCCCGGGAGGATGCGCTGCGTACACTCGCGGCCGGGGTGCGGGCGTGCTCGGCGTGCCGGCCGGACACGGAGCTGGGCCACCTCGACGGCTGAGGGGGTCTCTGGACCGGACCCAGTTGTCAGTGGAGCTCGCTATCGTCCGGCCATGGAATTGGGAGACATACCTGCATGGGTCGCCTGCGCGCTCGCGGCGGCCGCCTTCGTCGTCAGCTTGAAGGCCCGCGGTGACGGGAAGAGGTCCGCGGACGCCTCCGCAACGTCGGCGGCGGCGTCTGTGCGGTCTGCTGATGCGGCCGAGGAGGCGCTCGCCCTTCAGCGGCAGGAAGCAGAGGCGCGGCGGCAAGCGGAAGAGGAAGCGGCTCGGCCGCGCCCTGACCTGAAAGTGCAGCACGTACGCGGGCAGCTCTACCGGCTGTGCAACAACGGCACCGGCCCGGCGCCGAAGCTCACCGTCCTCGACCGGGACCTGCCACCAGTGGTGCGGAACATTCCGCAGGAGGAAGATCTGCCAGCCGGTGAAGCACACGAGTTCCTCATGGCCGGGACGATGGGCGGCCCCGTACCGCCGCAGATCTACGTGACGTGGGACGGGCAGGAGACGCCCGTCCCGTTGCGAGTACCGCCGAAGGGATAGCTACGCAGCCACGACGCCGCCCTCGGTCCAGATCCGCCCGCACCCGGTGCAGTGCGCGACCGGCACCCGGCCTTCGCCGCCGTGGACGTCGATCAGCCCTCCGCAGACGCACGGCTGCGCCAGCGTCCGGCGCTGCGCCGCGATGTCCAGCGCCCGCTCGACCCGGGCGGCTGCGCCGGCCGCGACGTTCCCGATCCGCTGCTCCTCCTGCTCGGTGAGGCGCCGGCACGGGCCCGGCTTCCGCTCGACCCGGGCGAGGAGCCACAGCGCGGCGTGCGAGGCGGTGCGTCGGCCGGTGTACCGCCAGCGGCGCGGGTCGACGAGGTCCGCCTGGGCCAGCTCGGCGCGACGCTGCCGGTCGGCGGCGGCGATGTCGGCTTCGCGCTGGGTGAGGTACGGGTGCGTCGCGGTCCGGCGCGCGGTCGGCCCGGCGATCGGTGCGCGCTGGGCTGTGTGGGCGATGTCGTCGGCGCACTGGACGAGGGCAGCCTCGACGGCGCGCATCGTGTCGAGGATGTGGAGGCGGACCGGCACGGGGCGCTCGCCGATCTGGAGCGGGTCGCGCTCCTGGGCGCGGAGGTGCGCGGCCTGGTGGCGTTCGTACTCCAGCTGCTCGGCGTCGGCCTGGTCGAGGCGGGCGAGGTAGCCGCGGAGGCCGAGACCGAAGGCGCCGACCTGGGCGGGTTGGCCGGCGGCTTCGTGGAGGTCGGTCCAGTGGAGGGCGCAGGTGCGGAGGTTCGTGGTGGTGCTGGCGGTGGTGTTCATCGTGCGCTCCGGTGTGCTGGGTGGGGCGTAGGGTGAAGCCACCGAGTGGGGCGTGCCGTGGAGCTGGGGAGTTCGAGGGCACGCCCCTTCGTCATGCTCAGTGCCGCCGAGGCGGCGGCCCGTACGGCGACTGCCACGCGGGCCGGTCCCGACGCGGACGGTCGGGATTTCGGCCCAGGACGGGCGCGTTGAGGCGACGCTCGTACTCGTCGATCTGCATCAGCGCGAAGTCCCGGACCGAGACGAGGACTGCGTCGTCGAGGTCGGCGGGTTCTTCCTCCACCAGCTCGATGGAGGTGATGCCTTCGAGTTCGTGCCACTCGCCGTCCTCGTTGAGGATCTCGACGCGGGTTGCCCGCATGGTCACTTCTCCGTGGTCTGGTCGGCGGACGGGGCGATGGCCTGGGCTGTCGGGCACGGCCACGGCACGAGGTACTGGTAGCCGTCGCCTCCGTCGCGGCTGCACGTCCGGCACTGCTGGCCGTCGGGGAAGCCAGTGCCGTCGGGCTGGGGCTCGTGCAGGGAGGCGATGGCCGTGAGGCGCTGCTCGGCGTCGCGAAGTTGGTCGCCGAGGAACTTGCCGTGCGGGAGGACGGCGGACAGGGCGGCTTCGGCGGCTTCGTAGCGGGCGGCCTTGTGCCACGCGGGCAGGTTGGTCCGGCCGATGGCGTTGGCAATCTCCTCGCGCAGCGGTGACGCGTTCACCGGGTGCTGTGGGTGGTCGAGGTCGGCCGTGGGCCCGTACGCCTGGGCGAGCGCGGCGACGGCCCGCTCCGTCTCGGCGTCGTGCTGCCGGATGGCCTCGGTGAGAATCGGCGGGACGAGCGGGCCGTCGTGTTCGTCCTCCGGGGCGGTCGCTTTGGTCGCTGCCGGGGCGGCTGCGGGCTGCTCGCCGTGCTCATCGGCCACGTGCCGCTCGCGCTCCAGCAGCGCCGAGGTCTCCGTGCGGTGACCGAGTCCGAGCCAGCCGTCGCAGGTGTCGGTGCCCCAGCAGCGGAACGCCCACAGGATGCGGCCGTGCTCGCGGTACTCCTGCACGCTCATCGCGCCGTCGGGGTCGAACGGGGCGACGCTGATCTCGGCTCGGAGTGCGCGGGCGTAGGGCTTGTCGGGGGCGAGGGCGGTGTCCCAGCGGTCGGCGAGGGCGTTCATGCGCTGGCGGAGGCGGTCGCGTTGGGCGGCGATGGTGGCGGAGTGCTGCCGGGCTTCGTCGCGCTCGCGGTACAGCTGGTCGAGTGCGTCGCTGGTGATGGTGTCGGCGGTGAGGCGGTCGGTCACGTGGTCCTCCGTGCTGCGCGCTTGAGGGCGCGGCGGGTGGCTCGGTTCGGTCGGGGGTCGGGTGCGTCGTCGTCCACCAGCTGCTCGACGCGCACCAGCTCTGTCTGCCACGTGGCCCCCGGGCGAGGCGTGTGCTCGCCCCGGGGCGCCGACGACGGGCCGCTCACGCCTCGTGCTCCGTGCTGCTCGCCCGGAGTGCGTCGGCGACGGCGAGCAGCGCTGAGGCGATCGCCAGGTTCGACCGGGCAGTGAGCACGGCGTTCGTCGTAACCGGGTCGATCGGTCGAGACGACTCACCAACCCCGGTCACACGGTTCGTCTGGTCGCTGACCTCGTTGATCTGGTGCACGGCGTGTTCGTACGGGGTGCGGGCGGTGGGCTGGCTCATGCTGCGCTCCGGGAGTCGTGGTCGGTTGGGAGGAGCTGCTCGTCGGCGGCGGCCGCGGCGTCCAACTCGGCGTGCCGGGCCTGCTGCCGTTGCTCGTCTCGGCCGTACGACGCGGCGACGCCGAGGAAGAACGCGGCGACGATCAGGCCGGGGACGACGTAGTACGGATGGTGGGTCGCGGAGTAGCCGGCCACGATGGCGGCGACGAACGCGGCGAGTTTGCAGGCGGCGGCGGTGCGTTGGGCGTGGGTCACAGGTAGCTCCCGACGATGGGCACGGTGCGGATCGAGTGGCGCTGTACGGCGGTGAGGCCCTGGCCCCATAGGTCGGTGTCCAGCGGCCAGCGGGCGGGACGGCGCTTCGGTCGGCGGGTGAGGGTGCAGCGGCAGGCGTCGGTGGGTGCGGTGGCGGGGATGAAGTGCCCGCGGGTGCACCGGCGGCTCACGAACGGGCCTTCGGGTCGATGAGGTCGGCCGCGTAGTCCGTGACCTTCGAGGCCTGCGTTGCGCTGCGCGTCTCGTCTCGGGTGTTCCGGATCTGAGTGGCGAGGTGGTGGGCGTACGCGTCGATGGCCTGCGCCATCTCGTCCTCGCTGACGTCCTCGTGCCGCAACGCCAGCAGGTAGGCGGCGGGGTCCTTGGCGTGCTCGGCGCGGCAGCAGCGCTTGTCGGAGAGGTGGACGCCCTTGTCGGCGAAGGCCTTGACGATGGCGGGGTCGTCGAGGAAGTCCTCCAGGCTCTCGTCTTCGGTGTCCCAGTCGCCGTCCTGGAGTTCGCTGATGAGGTCGCCGAGTACCTTGCGCTTGGTGGTGTCGTCGGCGCCGGTGTCGATGAGGGCGCGGGCTACGGGGTCGAAGATGCGGTTGGCGCTGTTCCAGCCCATGTCAGGTGTCCTTCCGGGTGGCGTGGTGGGCGAGGGCCCGCCCGGCCCGGCCGAGGCCGAGCAGGGCGAGGCTGATGAGCGGGAGGGCGACGACGGCGACGCCCAGGAGGCGGGCCATCAGGCGGCTTCCTCGTAGTCGGGCTCGCGGCGGGCGTACCGGCGGGCGGCTGCCCGGCTGCGGGCCCAGGTCGGCCGGTCGGGGCCACGGAGGGCGCGCCGGGCGAGCCGGAACGTGCCGTAGATGATCGCGGCGATCGAGTACAGGGAGAGGGTGGTGACGGCGGCGATGGCGAGGAGCCAGAGTCCGCCGGCGAGGAGGAGGGTCCAGAGGGTGTCGAGGGCATCGGCGATGATCACAGGGCCTCGTACTCCTTGCAGACGAGGTTGTCGGTGCTGTCGGGGTCGCAGACGCCGCAGAGGAGACGGCCGCTGACGGTGCCGTGTTCGCCGCGGGTGTGGCCGCAGATGCAGATCTCGCGGGGATTGGGCCGCTGCGCCCCGTCCTGCCGCGCCCCGGCGGCGAGCAGTTCCCGCAGCGTCTCGGCGACGTGGTGCGCGCCGACCGGGTGCGACGCGGGCCAGCCGTCAGGGCCCTGCTCCTGGCGGCGCATCTCGGAGAAGGGGTTGCCGAGTGCGGTGTAGCGCTCGGTCAGGGCGGCTTCGAGGCGTGCGGGGAGGTCGGCGTCGGGCGCGGCCTGGGCTGCGGCTCGGCGCTCCAGCTCGGCGAGCGCGCCCTTCGTGCCCGGGTAGCCCTTGGCGATCACGAAGTTCCGCAGGTGCTCGGTCGGCATTTCGGTCTCGCAGGTGAGCCCGCAGTGCGTGTGGTCGCCTCGGGCGTGGTCGCGTTCGGTCTCCTCGCGGTCGGCGCGCTCCTCGTCGGTCTCGGTGGCCGTCGACCCGTCGCCCACGTGGCGCGCCTCTGCGCCAGTTCGGCGACGCAGGTCGGCGGCGACCTGCGAGGCGGCGAGGACGGTCTTGCCCTGCTGGGCGTACCAGTCAGCGGCTTCAAGGAGCGCGGCCCGGGCGGCGAGGTACGCCCGGAAGCTCTCGACGACGCGGCGGTCGCCGTCGCTCATCTGGTGGTGCGGGTTGTTGCCGCAGGCTGGTTCGGTCATGGTCTTCTCCTGGTGGGTGTGGTGGACTCGGGGACACCGGCCGCCCGCAACTCGACTGCGGGCGGCCGGTCTGTGCTCAGCGGCAGATGGCGCAGACGTGGAAGGCGTCCGTCGACTCGTGGCAGCGGTCGACGCAGCGACGGCAGAACGGCGTGCTCTGGTGCTGCGCGCGGCCGTCGAAGCTCGTGTCGGCCGGGTCGAACGGCTGGCGACACTGCCCGCAGGTGGACGTCTCCTTGGGGTCGTCCCCCGCGATGACACGCAGCTGTTGCACACCGGCCGGACCGCTCTTCACGAGGGCGATCGCGGCCGCGTACTCAGGGAAGGCAACGGCGAGCCGGTCAGCGTTGTCGGTGTCGGCCGACGTCCAGAGGCTGAGGAGCTTGGTGGCGAAGGTGCTCGGCGGCCATCCGCCGAGGCGGTCCTGCCAGAGGACGTGCGCGGCGGTCTCCATGGGGATCTCGGCGGCGGGCTCCCCGGCGGTGATCGCGTCGAGCATCTCGGCGGCCTCGGCGACCAGCTCGGGGTAGTGGTCGAGGCCGTCTTCCTCGCCGCACTCGTAGCCCTTGTGGATGTCGTAGTCGACCTCGTTGACGAGGGCGCGGACGAACAGGTCGAGGGTGCGCGGGGTGAGGTGGTAAGTGGTGGGCTGGTCGGTCATGGCGTGCTCCTTTGTGGGTGTATTACGCGTGATGGGCTGTAACCGGATGACCGCGCTCAGGCGGCGTCGTGGGGTTGGTCTGGGTGGCTGCCGGTTTCGGGGTCGCATCCGAGGTGGGTGTCGTAGCCGCGGTCTCGTCGGTAGCCGGTGAGGGGCTTCTCGCAGACGGTGCAGAGGGGTTCGTCTGGGGTGTCTGTGGCGGGGCTTCCCTCCCCCTTCCCCTCTCCTAGAGGGGGGGAAGGGGGGGAAGGTGGGGTTCCCTGGGGTTCCCGCGAGGTTCCCGGGGAATGGTTGACCTGGGGTTTTTCGGTTCCCGTGGGGGTTCCCGGGGAACGTTCCCCGGGAAGGTCGTCGGGGAAGGTCTGGGGGAACCCATTCCGGGAACCCGAGTTGTCCCGGTTTTTCCGGGTGCGAACGGCGGCTTCGATCTTGGCTTTGGCGGCCTTGATTCCGGCGTTCGCGAGGGCCGTCTTGGTGCGGGGGTTTCCGGCGTCGTCGGGGAGGCCGAGGCGGTCGATCTGGGCGACGAGCCACTCGACGGAGCCTTCGATGGCTTCCTGCATCTGCTCGTACTCCATGAGCACGTGCCGGGTGCCGCCGGGCATGTAGTGGTCGCCGTGGCGGCGGGCCTGGCGGACGATGATGAACTGGTCGGGGCCGATGCCGGTGCGGGTGTGGGTGCGCTTGAGGAGGAGGGTGCCGCCGCCCTGGGCGCGCAGCTCCCAGACGTGGTCGACGTCCTGGGTCTTGGCGGAGGAGCCGCGGGCGCCGCGTTCGCCGTCCTTGCCCATGTGGTCGAGGCGGATGGAGGAGATGCCGGCGCGCTTCAGCGGGAGGAGGGTGTGCCGGTAGAGGGCGAGCCAGGTGTCGGCGTCGTTTTCGGGGCCGGAGATGAACCGGGAGACGGTGTCGAGGCAGACGATCTGTGCTTCGGCTTCGCCGACCATGGCGAGGAGGTCGGCGCCGCCGCCTGCGGTGTCGAGGGGCCGGATGGGCGGGAACGACGCGTAGGTGAGGAGGCCCATGCGGCCGGGTCCGCCGCCGTAGGAGAGGAATCGTTCCTGGATGTCCTGGTGGCCGTTCTCGGCGTCCACGTACAGGACGCTGATGGGGGTTTGGGGGCGGTCGCCGAGGAACGACTGGCCGGTGGCCACGCGCCACAGCCACTCTTGGACGAGGAGGGACTTGCCGGCCTTGCCGTCGCCGACGACGGTGATCTGCTGGCCGGGCGCCATGAGCTTGCCGGGGAGGAGTTCGACGTTGCCGAAGTCGGTGGCGAAGTGTTCGTTCCAGTCGAGGAACGCGGCGGTGAGGTGTGAGGGGCCCTGACCGAGGGTGGATCGGCGTTCTTCCTGCTGGCGGTGGTTGTCGGTGAGCTTGTCGAGTTCCTCGGCGGTGGCTCCGGCGAGGACGGCGGCCTTGACCTTGTTGGCGTACTCGTCGTGGCGGCGGATGCGGGCGACGTCGGCGATGCGTTCGGCGAACGCGGCGGCCATGACGCCGGGGATGGTTTCGTAGCCGAGTCGGAGGATGAGGTTGCCGCCGTCGACTTCGCGGAGTCGCTTCTGCTTCTCGAGCTCGGCGCGGACGGTGACGGGGTGGAGCTGCTTGTTTTCGGCGACCATGCCGCTGACGGCGTCCCAGATGGCGCGGATGCCGGGGAGGTAGATGTCCTCGCGGGTGATGAGCCGTGCGCACTCCAGGTAGGCGGTGCGGTCGTTCATGATGACGCCGGCGACGTATTCCTCGGCTTCGGCGTCGTGGGGGGCGGTTCGTGTGAGGCCGTCCTGGTCCGCCGGTTCGCGGGTCATGTGGCGGACGTTGTCCACGGGGCGGTCTCCTCAGAAGAGCGTGGTCGGTTCGGTGGGGCGGCACTTGTGGCTGGTGAGGTGCTGGTGGGGGCAGTCCGGTGGGTGCCGGTGGTGGGTCCAGCGGAGCCGTGTTGCGCGGTGGGGGCCGCGGGGCAGGCACCAGACGAGGTCGTTGGGTGTCCGGTCCTTCAGCGCCTCGCGGTAGGGGAGTTGGGCGTCGGCCGGTGGGAGGGTGACGGTCGCGCGGATGGCGGCGGTGTCTCCGACCCACTGGACGAGGAGGGGCTGGCCGCAGCCGGAGCAGCGGGAGTTGGCGCCGCCCCGCCTGCGGCCGGCCATCAGGCCGCGGTCCCGTTCATGACCGAGGTGTCGATCTGCTCGCCGATCGCCTTCACCACGTCCGCGAACGCGGTCTTGCGGATCTCGTCGGGGCGCTCCAGCTTGTAGCCGAGACGCAGGCCGTTCTGCCCGATGCGGTGACGGAGGCGGGCGGTGAGCCGGTAGCCCTCGCTGCCTTCGAACGGCACCAGGCCGATGGTGAAGACCTCGGGCACCGACAGCTGGCCCTTCTGCCCGGCCTTCGCCGTGGTGGTCTCGACGTACTGGAACTGCCGCTGCCCGGAGGTGAGGCGGGTGGCGGACTGGAAGTCGACCTTCTGCGCGGCCTGGAAGGACTGGGCGATCTCCAGCATCTCCGCGGCCGACGGCTCCAGGAGCTCGGGCAGGTGGTCCTCAAGGAACTCGGCGAACGTCTCCTGGTCGAGGAGCTGTCCATCGTTGTGTAGCCACTGCTTCCAGGCCGCGGTCTCGCGGAGGGCGAGGTGGAGGCGGTGCTGGGCCCAGCGGGCGCCGTCGGCCTGGTGGGCGTCGAGGACGGCGGTGACGGTGAGGCGGTCGCTGTCGGCGTAGACCTCGGAGGCGTCGTCGTGGTGCTTGTCCCAGTAGGTGAGGAAGGACTGGGCGTCGCGGACGGTGGTGGTGCCGGCCTTCCGCTGCAGCTGGCCCGTGTGCTCGGGTCCGGTGAGGTTGATGGTGTCGACGCGGCCGTCGGCGGTGGCGACGAGGTAGATGCTGCCGGGCTCGACCTGCTTGGGGGCGAGGGCCTGCTGGGCGTAGGCGGCGATGGCGCGGACGCCGGTTTCGGTGTTGGTCACGGGTCAGGCCTTCTTGTAGTCGGTGGTGGAGGGGGCGGTGCGGAACTCGATGGACATCTGGCGGGGGTCCTCGCGGACGGGGAGGCCCTCGTCGTCGAGGAAGTACAGGGACTTGACGGGGGTCGGCTTCGGCGCCTTCACCGCGGACTCGACGCCGATCGGGAGGGGCGCGCTGTCGACGCCGTTGGCCGGGGGCTCGACGACGATCTTGATGGTGAGTTCGCCCTTCTTGCCGTGGGCGCGGACGGCGTCGAGGAGGGTGTGGAACTCGGCAGACAGCTCTTCGTCGGTGCGGCCGTTGAGGTGGGAGGCGAGGAAGGCGGCGACGGGGGCCTGCTGGATCTCACCGGTCTCGTGCTGGACGGTCATCGCTGGGTGGTGCCTTTCTGGGTGTGGTGCTGCGGGTCTCGGCTCTGGAGGTCGACCTGCTGGCCGTTGATGCAGTGCCGCCACCAGCCGGGGTGTCCGGGGATTCGGACGGGCGGCCAGTCGGGTGTGGCGATCACGTGCCGGGGCGGCTCGCGGGCGGTGTCGGAGTCGCTCATGCGGCTGCTCCTCGTTTCGTCGGGCGGCAGGTGGCCCGGTGGTCAGCGACGGGGTTGGCGCGGACGAAGTCGCGGACTTTGTCGCGGCCGGTGATGCGGCGGTAGGTGCCGCAGGCGGTGCAGAGGAAGTCGGCGACGGGGGTCTGTCCGCGGTCGGTGCGGCTGATCTGGAGGCCGCCGAGCCAGCCGCTCATGCCGCCGCCTTTCGGGTGCGGCGCTTGAGGCCCTGGGGCTTTTCGTCGGGGTCGTCGATGTCGTCCCAGGCGAGGGCGGACACCCAGCCGTTCTGGGCGGCGATGGTGCGAGTCCGCTTCGACGGGCCGGGCTTCAGTGCCTTCTCGCGGAAGATCCGTGCGACGGCCTCGGCCTGGTCGCGGGGGATTCGCTGGCGGCGGCCGACGACGATCTCGGTGACCTGGGTGCCGTAGATCCCGGCTTCCGTGCCGATGTGGGAGATGGGCCAGCCCATGACGGCCAGAGCTTCGAGACGGCGGCGGGTGCCGATGGCGGGCACTCGGTTGGGGGCGTCTTCGGGGCGCAGGTTGAGGATTGAGGTGATGGTGCGCTGGTGCACGGTGGCGACTTCGCCGTGGAGGATGTTGTGGATGGTGCGGCGGTCGACTCCGGCGGTGTCGGCGATCTCGATGTTGGTCCAGCCGCCCTTGCGGAGGGCGTGGATGTGCTGGATGGCGGGGGTGGTGGGGACGTAGCCGGGGATGCCGCGGAGGCGGCGGAGGCGTGCGGCCTTCTCACGGCGGGGGATGTAGGTGCTCATCGGGCCACCGCCACGGTCTGCGTCGGCCACTTCACGCTGTCCAGCGCGCGGCGCTGCTGCTGCGGCAGGTGGAGCAGCGGGTAGCCGAGCCAGTCCAGGCCCATCGCGGCGAACACCGCGGCGTCGGCGGCGTCGTACTTGCCGGTGCCCTCGCACCAGATGCCGAGCTGCTCGTTGACGAAGGTGCAGACGATGCCCTTGCAGATCCGGGCCCGCTTGTCCCGGGGCTCGGCCTTGGCGGGGTTGGGCACGCCGGTGACGTAGGTGTAGCGGCTCTGGGGGTTGGCGACGGCGAAGGGGATCCCACGGCGGTGGATCTCTGTGGTGAGGACCCACCACAGGCCGGCGAGCTGGTGGACGGCGGAGCCCTTGGCGCCGCGGGCGATGTCCTCGATGACGACGAGGTCGGCGGCCTTGACGCGGTCGGCGACCTCGCGGCGGAGGTAGTCGATGCGGGCGTGGCCGTCGAGCTTGGGGTGGCGTACGGCTTCGGCCCAGTCGGCTCCGGCGATGCCGAGACTGTTGAGGCTGGCGTCGATGCCGATGACGAGGGGCCGGGGCCCGGCCGCCGGGCGGGCGGCCGGTGCCTCGGTGGTGACGTGGAAGAGGGTGCTCACTGGGTGTCTCCCAGGCTGATCGGTGTGGTGTGGCGGCATTCGGTGCAGCACATGCCGCCGGTGGCGAGACGGAGCTGAAGCGTCGGCCGGTCCTGGACCGGGCAGTGCGCTTCGGTCTGGTCGAGGGCCTCGACCGGGCGGAGCAGCTGCTCCTCGTCAGCCGGGCGGGTGGCGCGGTGCCGGCCGGTCGGGACGGGCCAGGAGCGGGCGATGACGACGGCTCCGACGCCGACGGCGGTGACGGCCGCGCCGAGCGCGGTGGCGAACTGGCTCACGACGCCACCCGCTTTCCCGTCTTGCGACTCATCGCCTGATAGGCGCGACGTCGGTCGTTCTCAGCGGTCAGGCACTCGGTGCACGCCTGCTCGCCCCGATAGCGGTGCTGTCGGTACCCAGCCGGGGTGCCGTGGACGATCGGCTTCCTACGGGTCGGGGTGGGCGTACCGCGGGTTCGCTTGGCTTCGCGGTTCGCGCGGGTGCAGTCGTCGCAGGGGATTTCGCGGTGCCGGAGGTGCCGGGCGTAGGCAGCGAGGGTGCCGCACGGCTTCGGGAGGTTCGTCACGACGCCTCACCCCCGCGCTGTGCCGGGATCAGCGGCCAGGAGCCGTCGATCACCTTGTCAGGGGCGCCGCCCTGTTCCGGCGTGGCCTTCGTGCGGAACCACTGCTGGAGGCTGGCCTGCTGCTCCGCACGCCACTTCTGCTGCGCGCTGAACAGGCCCTGGGGGTCCCAGCCGTTGAGGTGCGGGTGGCGGTCGAACTGCGCCTCGGCGATCAGCAGCGCGGCGAGGGCGTCGGCCTCGGCGGTGTGCCAGTCGTTTAGGGCGACGCCGTACCGGTCCGCGGTGGGCTTCAGCTTGCGCTGGCCGGAGCCCCTGACGCGCTGGTTGACCTGCTTGTCGATGACGTGGGGGTCGATCAGGGGCAGGGGGCCGGGGCCGACGCGGTCGGTCATGGTGGGCAGGCCGTGGCGGAGCAGGTCGTAGTGGAGGATCGACCAGTCGAAGGACTGGTTGAACGCGATGACCGGCATGCCCCACTCGATGGCCCGGACGAGGTTGGTGGCGATCTCGTCGAGAGCGGTCTTCGGGTCCTGGCCGTCGGCCTGGACCATGGCGTCGGTGATGCCGTGGACCTCGGACGCCTCGGCCGGGATCGGCACGCCCGGGTTGATGAGCCAGGAGAAGAGGCGGTCGTCCCGGCCGCCGCCGCGGACGATGAACGCGGCGGTGACGATGCGGTCTTCGAGGGGGTTCGGGCCGGTGGTCTCGGTGTCCCAGGCGGCCTTGCGGACGTTGGCGAAGCTGCTCACTGGTCACCGCCGGTGCGCTCGCCGTGGATCCGCCGGCCGAGGTCGCCGAGCGTCTCCCACTCGCCGGTCTCGTTCTGCACGCGGGCGCCGAGCATCCGGGCGTTGGACACCTCGTAGCCGATCTGCTGGATGCGGCCCGGAGAGGTCTTCGGGTGGAGCAGCTCGTCGCGGTACGACTCGGCGGACCGGGCGGGCGCGTCCATGCCGCGCTCGATGCGGTCGGCGTCCGGGTCGCGGTCGCCGGTGGGGACGAGTCCAGCGGTAAGGAGCAGCGTCCGCAGGGCCACCGTCTGTGCCTTGGTGGTGGACTTGTCGGAGGTGTCGAGGGCCTCGCCCGCCGTCTGCAGGGTGAGGGTGTCGCCGAGGGGCCCCATGATCTGCCAGGTGACCGTGACGGTGCACTCGCGCATCATGCTGCCGCTCTTGGTCTGCTTGCCGCCGTACGACGTCGCCACGTTGATCGGCAGGACGTGCACGCCGTGCTTGAGGGTGACCGGGCCGAAGTGCTGGACGACGACGTCGGCGCCGCGGAAGTTGTACTTGGTGCGGCCTTCCTCGTACTTCTGGCCCTTGGCGATGGAGCGGATCTCGCGGCGGACGCGGAGCCACGCGATGTGGACGGGCACCATGTCCGGGTCGTCTTCGCCGGGCTCGTAGTCGGCCATCGGGTCCGGCATTGGGGTGAAGTCGTCGGCGGGCGGCGCGTCTTCGGCCGGGCCCATGGGGGCGTCGGCGCGGCCGGCGGCTGCGGCGGCCCGCTCAGCGATCGTGGTCATGCGGCGTGCTCCTCACGGACAGAGCGGGGAATCGAGATCTGGCGGTAGGTGGAGTCCTCGACGCAGTCGGCGTAGGCGTCCGGGTAGCGCTCGGCGAGCCGCTCGAAGTCGCAGTTGCGGCGGGAGCGTTCGTCGAGGGACACGTACGGCTTGTCGAGGACCGTGGCGGCCTCGGCGCCGCCGAGCCCGGCGAGGATGCGGGCCTTCGCGGCCTTCTTCCGGCGCTCGGCGACGACGACGTCCTGGTGCGCGTCGAGGTACTCCTCGACGGCCTCCTGCGTGTCGATGTCCCGGGTGATGTCCACGACGCCGTCGCGGTCCGGGTGGAGCCGGTCGTACAGGTCGAGGAGGACGTCCGGGTCCGCGTCCTGGGCGAGGACCGGCGGGCGCCGCTCGGTGATCTGCTGCCAGGCGAGTTCGCCCGCGGCGCGGAGGTCGTCGACGAGCTGGGCGTGGTCCCGGACCCGGATCACGTACTGCCGGTAGTCGTTGCCACCGATCAGAACCGCGGCGTGGACGTGGTCGAAGCCGCAGGTGTCGGCCTGCCACAGCGTCTGCACCAGGACGTCGTCGGCGACGCCGGCACGGAAGGCGCTCGCCTTCATCTTGTCGCGGCACTTGATCTCGACCGCGCACTTCTCGGCGCCGTCGGCGAGCGGGCACTCCAGGACGCGGCGGTCGAGGGTGCACATCTGCCAGGGGCGGTCGATGTTCTGGACGAGGCCGACGCGGCGGACGTAGCTGCGGTTGCGGCGGGCCCACTCGCGGGCGACGGTCTCCTCGAACGCGCGGCCCCAGAGGGCGGGTTCGCTGTCGTCGGACTCCAGGGGGAGGCCGCCGGTCTTGTCGTGCCAGACGGACAGGGCGTTGCCGTAGCGGCTGATGCCGAGGATGGCGGCGATGTCGCTGGAGCCGATGCCGGAGCGGCGGGCCTGGAGCCACTTCTCGCGGTCGGCGTCGGCGGGGAGGATGAGGCGGCCGGTGGGGGTGACCCGGCGGCCGGCGGCCGGGGCCGTGATGGCCCCAGCCTGCGCGGTCGTGCTCACGTGCTGTCCTCTCCGGTGGTGCTGATCAGGTGGTAGGTGGTGCGGCCCTCGACGTCCTCGCCGACGATGAGGAGCCCGCGCCCGGCGAGGGCCCGGAGGTCCTTCCGCGCGGTGTTCCGCTTCGTGGTGGGCCAGGGGCTGTCGGCCATGAGCTGCTCGGCCAGGCCCGTGGTGACGGGGCGGCCGTGCTCGCGGACGGCCTCGTAGAGGTACTCGCGGCGGGTGAGGAGGTCAGCCACGGTCGGCCCCTCCCTCGGTGACGTCGGTCCAGCGCTCGCCCCACTCGGCGGCGCTGTACGCGTATGCCGTCCAGGAGCCGTCGCTGACGCGGATCCAGCCGATGGCCTGGCGCTCACCCGTGGTGGGGTGGGCGGCGACGGCGGCGCAGTGGAACCGCCAGATCTCCAGGGCGTACCGGTGGCCGGGCTGGAAGAAGTCGGGGCTGCTCTTCTCCCCGGTGACGGCCGCGCGGACCACGGACGCCTCCAGGCGGAGGAACCGCAGGACCGTGTTCTTGCTGACGGTGCGGGAGGTACCGGCGGTCAGTCGCGTCTCGGCCTCGGCCGCCAGGTCCGTGATGACCTCGGCGCGGACGAGGCCGTACAGCTCCTCGACGCGGGCGTCGGTCGTCTCCCGGGAGGTCCACATGTCGGCCAGCAGGTGTACGTACTTGCGGAGTTCGGCGCGGGCGTTCATGCGGCGGCACCACCCTCGCGGCGCTGCGCCGGGATCGACGCCACCGGAGCAGCCGGAGCCACCGCCCGCAGACGATCCGCCAGCGCGGCCACCGCATCCCCGTACACCGGCACCTCGTAGCCCACCCCGGACAGCAGTCGCTCCATCAGCAGCTGCTCCGGCGCCCACCCGTCGTACTCGCCCTTCGTGCCGCGCTGGTCGGAGATCTCCAGCAGCAGCGCCATCAGGTCCGGGTCGTCGGCGATCGCGGTGAGCCGGTCGGTGAGGAAGTGCTCCAGGTCGAGGACCGCGCCGGTGGGGATGCCGCGGACGTAGATCCGGGTGGGGCCAGTGATGGTCGGCCGCCGGAGGACGCGGTGGAGGATGAGACGAAGACGGTTCATCACTCGTCGTCTCCTTCCGGGATCGTGACCCCGGCGGCGGCGTCCCACGCGTGACGGTCGGTGCGCACGGCGATGTTGGTGGCGCCGCGGTCCGGCGCGGACAGCGCGGTGGCGGCGGCGAGGGCGAGCGTCGCATGGGCCTGGGCGATCCCGATGACCTGCTCGTTGCCCTCTTCGACGTAGACGTTGCCGCGCTCGGTCATGAGCCCCTGGAGGAGGCGTTCGGCTTCGCGGTAGTGCTCGGGTCCGGTCATCGGGCGCCTCCACGGCGGTTGCGCAGGTGAGAGAGGGCAGAGGGGACGTCGGCCGCGCAGTAGGCGAGGAAGACCGTCCAGGCGATCGCGAACCACATGAGGGCTTCGAGGGCGCTCACTCGTCGGCCTCCGCGTCGTACTTGGCGGCGACCTCCAGGGCCTCCACCACGTAGTTGGTGGTGGACTCCTCGTTCTGGCCCGCGGTGACCACCAGCTCGGCGCCGCCGTCGTCCTCGATCCAGTCGAAGGAGAGGGTGGTGCCAGCCATCCACGAGCGGCGCTCGTCGGCCTCGCAGTGGGCGCGGGCCTCGGCGGCCGTGGTGTACAGGCCCATCGGGATCGAGTCGTGCGACGCGCGGTAGACGGTGCGCGGCGCGGCCTCCAGCTCGGCCCGCAGGTTCGTCAGCAGCAGCCCGACCGCCAAGTCCGGCCGGGACAGTTCCCCATAGTGCGCGAGGAGGATCGCCTGCACCTGACCGAGGGCGGTCTCTGGAACGTCGCCCTGGTCGGTGAGTGCGTAGGCGATGGGGTCCTCGTCGGCCGGCCGCTCGTACTCGGCGAGCTTCGCCTCCAGCTCGGCGACCCGGGCGCGGAACTTGGCGATCATCTCCAGGCACCAGCGGAGATCACTGCCCGCGTAAAGGACCATCTCCAGGTCCGCAGGCGACACGTTCGTGAACTGGCCCACCATCCGGGGATAGCCGTCGATGCGGGTGCGCACCGTGCCCGGCGTCACCC